>DJLG01000032.1:0-126 GCA_002434915.1 Proteobacteria bacterium UBA6522 | reverse complement strand
CTTGCTGTAAAAAAGCTATTGGCTATGGCAATAACTGCTTGCCGAGAAAAAGACAAATACGTGGGAATTTGTGGCCAAGGCCCATCAGACCACCCAGATCTAGCAAAATGGTTACTTAATCAAAAA
>DJLG01000076.1 GCA_002434915.1 Proteobacteria bacterium UBA6522 | reverse complement strand
GCCTCAACCGCATCAAAATCAACTCCCGCCTCTAAAGCAATCTTTTTATGAACACACCATTCAAATTCTGATCCCCAAAATCTCGCTACTACAAGAATTGCTAACTCGGAAAGCCTAGGTGGCAACTTTGTATCGTAACGTGCATATTCTCCAAGACGCTGGGCTCGATCTGCTAGTTCTGGGCGCCACAACCAGACGCCCAAGGGACCAACCACTTCACCCCTAGGACCAGAGGTAATTGCTTCATGAACACGCTTCTGTGATTCGTCTAGCTCTGCAGCTGAAGGTGGGCAAATACGAGGTTCTATTGTCTTTTTCATAATGATATTTAATATCAACTAATTGGTTAATTATTCATGTAAGTGAATCGCTCAGTTGACAGTTAAAGCGAGAAGACTAGAAATATTACTAGCCCAACCATAGGCTATAGCTTTAATGAAAAAATTAAAACTACAGTTCTATGGAAAACCTCACTATCGACTTAGGCTTTGATAAAGAAGGCGATTATAATTTTCTGGGTTCATAAAACCGCCACCATGAGATTCATCAAACTCAGCCGTTGGACGGGCAGCAAAAGCCTCGTCTTCCGACAAACCTTCATCAATAAGGCTCTGCATACTTTCCCGAGTAACCCGTAGCATTTTAAGCCACTCTTGCAAATCATCTGCGGTAGCTAAAGGCCCATGACCAGGAATAATCTGAGAGTCGGGGGTTGCCATCGACAGAACTCTATATCCCGCAGCGACAATTCCATCAATATCACCATTACTATCTACGTCAATAAATGGATAGAAAGTATTAAAGAAAACATCTCCCATGTGGAAAACATCAGCATTCTCAAAATACAGAATAACGTCACCATCGGTGTGTGCGGGATCAACATGGAAAGCTCGAATAGTTTCACCATTCCAATGAAATGTCATTTCATCATCAAAGGTAACTATGGGCAAAGCGTCTTCGGGTCTAGGTGGGTAGCTAGTATCAAAAATCTGCCTAAGCTGCTCTTCTGTCATCCGAACCCGAGTATTATCATGGGCCACTATAATGGCACCTGCATTACCAAATGCTTCGTTTCCACCCGTGTGATCACCATGCCAATGTGTGTTTACTAAAAACTCTACCTCCGAATCCGTTAGTTCGCTAATAGCAGCCATGATTTTCCCACTAAGAGGTGCAAATTGATCATCCACCAGAAATGCACCGTCTTCGCCAACTGACACAGCTAGATTGCCGCCAGCCCCCTCCATCATATAAAGACCGTTTGCAAGTTGAGTCGTTCTTATCTCAACACCGGAAAAATCCTGAGTCCAGCCAGCCTGGGCTGAAAGCATAACTAATATTGCTATAAATAAACGTGTCATTACTGTCTTCCCCTTGTTAACAGCATATCTAAAAATTTGTTTGGAACGAGTGTACCTCAAAAAACACATCAAGCTCTTTTTATTAGCTATTCGTTATAATCTATAAACTTAGAATTAGGCGCTTAAGTTAATTCATTCTTAGATTTATTAGGTTACAAAAACTTATACTTCTAAATTTATCCCTTTTTCTTTTAGCCATTTTCGACAAACAAGATAATCTGGGAATACTTGTTTCACAGATTTCCAATACGCTGGAGAATGGTTCATATGCCTCAGATGACAGAGCTCGTGCACAACAACATAATTCACAATATGAGGTGGCGCAAGGATGATCCGCCAGTTGTATGAGATATCTCCTTTTGAGGAACACGATCCCCATCGAGATTTGTAATTCTTCACAGAAATTGAATTAGGAGAAACTCCTATAATCCCTGCATATTGCTTTGTTTTTTCTATCAGTTTTTTAAGTGCATGGCATTCATACCAATCAGACAAAGCATTACGAACATCAGACTCCTTCGAGCCTTTAGAGACGCTTACCTCCATATTGCCATGGAGAAGTCTGACCTTATTACCATTTCCTAATAAAACCTTAAGACGATAATTTCTGCCTAAATAGGGAAACACCTCACCACTAATATATTTCTTAGGTGAAAAAACGCTAACCTGTGATTCTTTTTGTAGCTTCCTGATTATCCAAGGTATGCTTTTTTGAATTAGTTCCGTAACCCTGATATCTGAAAGATGCTCAGGAACAACCGCCTGTACTAAACCATTAAATACCCTGACTGATAAAGTCTTTTTTCTCTTAGTACGAATTACCTCAACCGATAACCCATCATCAAATATCAGATTTGCCAAACTTTTATCTCATATTACTTAGAGTTTTTACTAGAGAAATTTCTGAGGCTAAAGCCAATACCTTCAAAAAAACCTTGGTTTAAAGAACTCTTTTTTCTCTATCCTATCTCTAGAAATCAAAAGCCTCGTCAATAATAAAAAGATCAGTCAGTAAAGCTCTTAGGTGAATAGAAGCATTAGCATTATCAATCAGCATAGAACTCACATCTGGCTGAGCCATAATCAACCGGACAAGTCCAAGTGCTTTTTTTGCGTCCTCATCAACAGCATCTAGAAAATCATTTGATGCACCAAGATTGGATTTTTTGGTATCTATAGCAGACTTGATTAGTGGGCCTAATCCATCAAGAGCTTTGTCCATTTTTTGTAGAAATTCTCTCAACTCAAAGCCTGCGCCTGAACCACTCGAATCTCTATCCGTATCCCGGCCCTGAGCTGCATAGGCAAGCATAAACTCATAACCAGACTCAATAGCATCAATGCGTTCGCTCAAAATCAATTTCTATTCTCCCTAATCAACATCTTAAATTTTAAAGATCTAGCTTTAACTACCATCAGCCCGCCATTGAGTTGGATCATGGTGCTTCTTATATTCCGCTTGTGTAATCCACCCTAAAATCATAGATCGGGTGAAGTGAAGCTTTTCTGGGCGAAGAGCAAAATAAATATGAGCCATAATCATTGTAACTAGCATAAGCGCAGAAAGATCATGCAAGACATAAACTAGGCCCCAAGTCCCTTCCTCAAGCCAGTAAGGATTGCGTTCCCACCATGGCGTATCTATTTTTGCAAGCATCATACAGCCAGTAACTATCGTGGCACCTACCACCAGAGCAAAAAGAAAATGTATCAATTTCTGAGCTAGGGAATACTTTCCAGATGGGCTAGGTAGTGTTTTAGAAATCCTTAGATTCCATCTCGCAAGCTGAATACC
>DJLG01000013.1 GCA_002434915.1 Proteobacteria bacterium UBA6522 | reverse complement strand
CTAACTTTAATAACAGCAAGTGAGGAAATTTTAGATGATCAAACAAAAAATGTTGCAAGACGCTTCAGACAATTATTAATAGAACGGGGCGTTGAAATTCGTACCTCTACCGAAGTAACCGGGGTACGACCACGCAAAATAATAAGCGGTGATTTGGAATTAGGATTTGATGAAATTCTTTGGGTTACACAAGCCGGAGCACCAGCCTGGCTAAAAACCACGGGTCTTAAATTGGATGCTAATGGATTCATACTTACTAACAACCATCTTCAAAGCGTTTCGAATAACAATATTTTTGCTGTCGGTGATGTGGCTGCTATGGTTAATCACCCAAGACCTAAAGCTGGGGTCTTTGCCGTAAGACAAGCGCCAGTTCTCATAAAAAATCTTCGTAGAAGCCTCTTAGGAGGAAAACTATTAACCTATCGACCTCAACGGCAGTTCCTAAAGCTAATAAGTACCGGCGATAAATCAGCTATCGCGACACGAGGTAAATGGTCAATGGAAGGTCGATGGGTCTGGAATTGGAAAAACTGGATTGATACACACTTTATAGATAGATATAAGAATCTCCCAAAAATGCAGACTGTCAAGAATTCAGTCCATTCAGGCATAAACACAAAACTATTAAAATCAGCAGACACCCACATACCAGAAGAGAGCATGCGCTGTGGAGGGTGTAGTGCAAAGGTGGGTTCTGATGTGCTTTCGGCAGCACTTAAAGACCTGCCACTTACAGATAGAAATGATGTCGTCGTTGGTTTAGATCATCCAGATGATGCCGCCTTAGTTTCAGTTCCAAACGGAAAACTCTCTGTGCTCTCTGTTGATGCTTTTAGACCAATGGTATCGGATCCATACCTCTTTGGCCGAATCACTGCAAACCATTGTTTAGGAGATCTTTACGCAATGGGTGCAGAACCCCAAAGTGCAATGGCCATTGTGACTTTGCCTCTATGGCCGGAGAACAAACTTGTCAATGAACTTAGACAAATGTTGTTAGGTGCCCTGCAAACATTCAATACTGAAGGCGTATCTCTAGTTGGTGGGCATACAAGCGAAGGCTCAGAAACAACTCTTGGTTTTTCAGTTACCGGATTAATAGACAAAGATAAAAAATTGCTTCGTAAATCTTCGGTTCAATCAGGCGATAGCTTGATTCTATCAAAGGCGATTGGCACTGGGACACTACTTGCTGCTCATATGCGCGCAGAGGCTAAGGGTCGTTGGATCAGTGCAGCAGTCAACTCTATGCTAGCCTCAAATTACAAAGCAGGAGTAATTATGCAAAGTCATAATGCAAGCGCTTGTACTGATATCACAGGTTTTGGGCTTGCTGGTCATCTGCTTGAGATGCTCAAAAATTCGAATAACACTGCTGCTATTAATATGGATGAACTTCCACTGATAGAAGGCGCTATTAATACTCTCAACCTTGGAATAGTCTCAACCCTTCACCCCCAAAATGAACGTTTCTCAAAACAAATTGAAATCTCTGATAAGGCGCTTTCACATACTATATTTCCACTACTGTTTGATCCTCAAACTTCCGGGGGATTGCTTGGAGCAATTCCTGCTGAGCAGGCGGATTCCTGCCTAGCAGATCTGATAGCTCAGGGTTATGAGTCCAGTAGAATTATAGGCACAGTCGTTCAGTCCGAGTCAGAGGAAAAAATAACCCTGAGAACCTAAGGGTCATCAAATATATCTAACGGTAAAATGGCGGTTACACCAACATTAGGAACATCTACTAATTGCCCAATACGTAAATCCACTGCAACGCTTGCAACAACATATGCCTGCTGTGGCGTCAGATCATAGGTATCGACCATGTAGTCAATAATTTCAAGTAATGCATTACGCGCAGCAAGTGAAATATCCTTAGAAAGATTTTCTAGTGCAGCTACATTAGGAGAATCCAAGTAGTCCATATCTGGTGGCACTTCACCAGCATCTTTTAACGGTAGCCCAGTAGTTGCATAGAACCGACGAGAAGGTATATCCATTAACCTTGCAGGACCCTCATAATGTGGGCCACGCTCTAATTTTCGTGCGTCCTTAATAACTTCTGTAGTTAAAGTTACAGTAGCGTCCATTTCAATCGCCGTACCAGCGACCTCGCCATCACCCTGAGCAAAATGCAGATCACCAACACCGAGACCACAGCCTTCGATATAACAGGGCAGGTAGATAGTGCTACCCACACCCAGGTATCGAATATCCATATTGCCCCCGTGCTCACGTGGTGGCCCTGTTCGCAAGCACTCTCTATTTTTATTTGCTTGCTCTCCACAAATATTTGTAGGCATTGCATGTGCAGACTGCGGCAACGTAGAGGCACCGCCCTGATCTGAAAGGGCCTGTTCCCGCGCAACGGTCTCTGCGATCTGTTCGGGTCCAGGTAAAACGGTAATAATGCCCGGAAAACTACTGTTTGGAATCTTTACGCCTGGTAAATCATCTGAAACAGCTTCTTTACGATTAAGGCGCCATAACACACTGAAAGGTCCAGAAATATGGTCTCCAACAAATGCATTACCAGTAATTCTAGTCTGTCCAAAAAGCCCGGGTTCTATATCTCTAATTGTGACAGCAAGAACATCCCCTGGCTCTGCTCCTTCTATATAAACGGGCCCTGTTAGTGGATGCACTGTCCCAAGTACCGGGTCAGAAAACCGTTCATCCACATAAGTACTAGTCGGGTCCAACTGAGCATCTATAGAATTACGTGTTTTTAATATAACCATCTGCCCAGGTTCAGCATGACCTGCCATCGGAATATCCGGATGAAGACGGTTAAAACAGTGGGGATCCTCACCGCAATGCCACCCATTACCGCCGAGAATCAACACCTCATCCTGAGCATTTACACCAGCTACCCTAAATGACAGAACCAACACGAAAAAAAGACCGTATGTAGTTGTAACTAATTTTTTACAATTTATTTTCATAATTGCTCCCATAAGAATTGGTCTTGGCAATAAGATTAAGTGCCTAAACATACACCATATGTATCTAGGGGGATGTAACTACTGCTCGCCTACGCCTATAAATTACCAGCCATGCCAGAGAAAGTGCTGCTATAACCAAGGCCGGCATAGCTGCTATCTGTACCATCGACCAACCATAAAAATTTAGTAATACACCTGAAAGGAAAGAAGCCATCGACACGGTACCAAGCACCAAAAAATCATTTAGCCCTTGAACTTTGGCTCTTTCATTCACCTTATATGTTCCTGACAATAATGTAGTGGCGCCAATAAAGCTGAAATTCCAACCAAAACCAAGAAAGATTAGAGCCGCATAAAACTGTCCAAGCTCAACGCCAGAAAGTCCAATAAAACAACTTGCTGCTAGCATTAATAAGCCTAAACCCATAACCCTTAAATTCCCGAACCGGGTGATTATCGTTCCAGTAAAAAAACTTGGTCCGAACATAAAAAAAGCATGCCAACGGACCACATCAGCAGCTTGGCCAGAAGTAAACCCATGCTCAACCATAGCAAGGGCAGTTGAGGTCATAACAAGAGCCATTACTCCATATGAAATCATGCCGCAAAGTATGGCTATGATTGTCTCTGGCTGGCGAACTACCACACCCAGCGGCCGACCAACTGTCACATCTTCATCATTAGATGTAGGCAAAGGAACATCTAAAAAAAGTATTCCTATCGCACCTAAAACATTAAGAAGCGCCACAACCGCATAGGCTCCAGCAAAAGGGGTAGGCGCGAAGAGATCGGAAAAGTTTTGTACAACTTCTGACCCAATCATTGCCCCTACAAGTCCACCGGCTAGAACCCAAGAAATTGCTTTGGGCCTAAAGGCATCTGATGCAGTATCAGCTGCAGCAAACCTAAAAAATCCGTGAAATGAGTAGTAAACACCAGTAAAAATTGCACTAAACAGCAGGAGCCAAAAGCTACTAATGAATAATGCCATAGTTGCAAGTATTCCTCCGATGCAACCACCACAGGCACCAACTAAAAAACCCACACGACGACCAACCTTACCCATAAAAAGAGAGGCTAAAGGCGCCCCAAATACAGCCGTAAACATGACCAAAGAAATTGGCAAGGTTGCCAAAAGCGGGGTATCTGCAAGCATAGCGCCTGCTAATCCACTAAGTACGATGGTTATTTGTAGCTGTGATCCTAGGACGGCCTGTGCAAAAAACAGAATCGCTACATTTTTTTTGGCCCGACGATCGTCGCTTTCAAGATATGTAACCAATCTATTTAACTACTCGATGGCGAGCAGTTGAACTTCAAATAATAACGTGGAATCTGGTGGGATAACATCGCCCGCCCCACGACTGCCATAACCTAGTTCTGGCGGAATTATTAGCTCTCTTTTTTCATCAATTAGCATGCCAGCAACCCCTTGATCCCACCCAGCTATAACACGACCGGCACCCAGCGGAAAACCAAATGGTCTATTGCGATCAACAGAACTATCAAATTTAGTTCCACGCCCACCCTCACTATCTGGATCGTAAAGCCAACCCGTATAGTGCACGTTCACAAAATCACCCTCTTCAGCTGCAACACCCGACCCTTCCTGAGTGGTAGTCATTAGCAAACCAGACTCCGTTGTAATTGTCTCGGGTCCAGCCATCTCTCCACCAGTACAGGCACCTATTAAGAATAAGGCAATGAAAAGGCTCGACAGTGTTATTTTTTTTAAAAAAAACTCAATATTCATACAATATGTTCCTAAAGCTGTGCTTTATAGGTATTTATACTCTCTTAAAAATTTCAGTTAACTGCATCATAAACAATCTGGCCTGCCATCATGGTCATCAATGGTTGAATATCACGAACCTCATCAACAGGAATACTGAGATAATCACGATCTAGCACCACCAGATCCGCATACTTTCCTGCCTCAAGAGTGCCAATATCTTTCTCCATAAAAAGGATTTGCGCATTCGAACGGGTATGGGCTATCAAAGCTTCTTCCCTGGTAATCACCTCATCATCTTCATATTTACTGATATCAGGGAATACCTTTCCTGCAGTGTACTCCCAGATTGTATGAAAAGGGTTATACGTAGCGACAACAGTCCCATCTGAACCCAAGCCCCAAAGTATGCCGCTATCTTGAATCATACGAACAGGTGGCGAAGCCCTGCCTTCAACTCGAGGCTTAACAGTGTGATTAGCAAGTGTAATATTCCAACCAAGAGTCTTTGCTCTCTCTACTGTTTTCTGACTAATGAGGTCAACATGCCCTAATGTCCATCTCAAATCTTTAGTTGGATAGTCTTTGCTAATTTCTTCCGAAATTTGAAGCATCCGTAAAGCGGTGCTGTCCTGCATAGCATGTTCGTTTATATACCAACCATTTTCTGCCGCCGCATGGGCAATAGTTTGAAAGGCAGCATAAATTTCCTCAGAAAATGGTTCATTCGAAGCCGTAGTATCATGCAATAAGCCATATACGTGTTCTCCGATTCCAAACATTCCAAATCTATCTCCACGCTGAAATGGCGCCTCACGACCCAACATTTCAGCAGCCGCTATAGCAGTTCGCGGAGAATCAGCCCAATAACGTGCTGCATAAAACACACGTACACTAAGCTCATTCTCTCTGTGTAAAGCTTCAACTGGATCATAAGACCCATCCAAATATCCAACATCGTAAGCGGTAGTGATGCCAACACTATTGAGGTAATCATTAAAAGCTTTAACCTCTACCATCCGCTCCTCTAACGTCTCACCAAAAGGAAAATATTCCAGAGCGGCATACATGACAGTACGCCCCTCTCTGCTATTAGTCCGGATTACAGATCCACCATCGTAGAGCTGTGGAACTTTTGGAGCTATTTCATTTACAGCCAAGGTGTTCATATAAAATGTTCTATAGGTTTTTTGTATAAAAACCGGATTTTCAGGCGCAGCAGAATCAAGCTCTTCACGGGTAAAGCCACCAGGCTTGTCTGCGAATTGTTGCTCATGCCATCCACCTAAAATGAATATCCAACGGCCTGGGCCAAGCTCTCTTGCCTTTGCACTGATTCGCGATAAAACTTCTTGCCGTGAAGTTACTCCGTGAATTCTGGTCTCATAGGCCGCAAAATTTGTGCCTCTCAAATAATGAATATGGTTATCAATCAACCCTGGAATAACTGTCTTCCCTTTTAAATCAGTATGCACCGTTGTAGTGGCGGCTAATTCTCGTATTTGATCGTTAGTACCCACAGCAAGAATGCGTTCTCCATCTATTGCTATAGCCTCGGCAACCGTGAAATTGGCATCAACAGTTAGAATCTTAGCGTTATAAAAAATATGCTCAGGAATCTGGCTATATCCCAACATGGGGAAAAGTAATACGACAATCCAATAAAGAGAATTTCTTATTAATAGATGCAATTGGGGCTCCTCGGAGAGTGTTTTCAGAACAATTTTATCGACTTAAAACCTCTAAGTGACACAATTTAACACCCTTATTCATAAGAGCGTGATAGTGTCTGGGTTCGTATAACCAGATTGGCCAGTATATTGGCTGAGTTTTTTGATCGGGAGAAAGATATGCGCTACGAACAAATCCATCGATTTATTCCAATTACTCTTTTTCTGCTCGCTTTAAGCATTTCTAGCGAAAACTCTTTTGTTTATGCTCAAACACAATTTGAAAGACGTCCTATTACGAACGAGGCTTGGCTAGAGCCATTCCCACCGGTAAGGATTATTGGAAATCTTTACCATGTTGGAACAAACAACCTCGCTTCCTATCTAATAACCACCCCGGAAGGCCATATTCTTGTTAATACTGGTGCCTATGACTCAGCCGAGCTCATCCGGGCCAATATTGAAGAATTGGGATTTGTATTCGAAGACATAAAAATACTGCTTACCCAACAGGCTCATTGGGACCATGTAGCCGACCTTGCAGCTATCAAACGAACTACGGGTGCCCGAATGCTTGCGCATGAGGATGATGTAGCAGCACTGGAAGATGGCGGAAACACAGACTATAGATTCCCAGAAGGTCGAGGTACGCACTTTGAACCAGTTATGGTTGATGAACAGCTACAAGATGGCGATACGATCGAGCTCGGAGGCACCATCATCACATTACATCATCATGGTGGTCATACCCGCGGCGCTAGCAGCTTCACCTTTGATAGTGTTGATGATGATGGAGAAATCTACTCAGTCCTTATTGTAAATATGGGCTCTATAAACAACGGCGTATCCTTACTAGATATGCCAGGTTTTCCCGATATCGCAAACGCCTTTGAATCCACCTATGCTGCACAAAAATCATTGTCCAGAACTACCGACGTTTGGGTCTCATCTCATTCAAACCATTTTGACTTACATGAGAAATTCTCCCCAGGAGAGGCCTATGATCCCTCAAGATTTATAGACCCAGAAGGCTATAGAGAAAAAATCAGTTTTTATGAAAATGCTTACTTGACGCAATTTCAGCAAGAACGAGAGCAAGCTTCTGAGTAAGCTTATTAAACTGTAAAAAAAGTGGCGGAGGTGGATGGGAATCGAACCCACCAGCCGGGTTCGCCGGCTCACTGGTTTTGAAGACCAGGGGAGTCACCAGACTCCATTCACCTCCAAAAAACTCAAAAATTATAATCCTTATAAATCATTACTAATGCTCACGTATACGACGCAAATCACCAGCACGAGCCGTCACGCCTGTTGCATCTAAATGCTCTAATAACGGAATGATGTATTTCCGAGTAGTACCTAAATAGTCTCGAGCCTCAGAAACAGAGAACCCTACCGGATAGGGAAACTTATCTCGAAGCTGTTCCTCAACCTTATCTAATACATCACGGTGCAAAACAAAATTACTAGTGCGGTCATAGGTCTTTAACCTGATAAGTGTACCGATTTGAGTTAGGAATTTATAAGCATC
>DJLG01000179.1:18512-29671 GCA_002434915.1 Proteobacteria bacterium UBA6522 | reverse complement strand
TTTTTCCATGGAAGCTTTAATGGATCACGTTCTGAAGAAAGATGAATTTCATCACCATCGACAATTAATACCCCATCGCCAGCTACTACATCATAGGGGAATCGCCCATGGGTAGTATCATTGCGAGTTAAGTGTGCGGCCGCTTTTACGTCATTGAAACCGTTTATAGCAACAATCTGCAAGTCGTTACGTTTATCCCCCTCATAGAGGGCGCGTAGTACATTTCTGCCGATGCGGCCATACCCATTGATCGCAATCCTCACTGACATATTTCTTTCCTAATAAAGTTTTAGTTAACTACCACAAGTATCTAGCTTCACACCGAAAGCATCTGGCGTGCTCTACTAACAATAGCCTTTACTGTAAAACCATAATGCTCAAATAATAGGCTGGCAGGTGCAGAATGGCCAAAAGTATTCATGCCAATTACATCCCCTTTCCCGTCGACATAGCGCCACCAGGAGTCCTTAATGCCGGCCTCTATAACAAGCCGTCTAGCGTTTGTGTCGGGAAGGATTTGGGATCGATAATCCACCGACTGAATATCAAAAATTTCTGTACAAGGCATTGACACAACACGAACTCGAATACCATCTGAAACCAGTTCTTGAGCAGAAAGAAGAGCTAAATTTACTTCTGAGCCAGTCGCTATAATAACAAGCTCAGGATCACCATCACTTTCTAGCAGGGTATAACCCCCACAAGAAATTGTTTCTATTTGATTGGCTGTCCTGTCTATATGAGGAAGGCTCTGTCGCGTCAGAATCAAGCTTGTCGGACCATCCTTTCTTTCTATAGCAGAACGCCATGCCACTGCAGTCTCAACGCCATCACAAGGTCTCCAGACATTCATGTTCGGTATTGCACGAAGACTCGCTATATGTTCAACAGGTTGGTGTGTTGGTCCGTCCTCACCTAGCCCTATAGAATCATGCGTCAGTACCGAGATATTTTGTATGTGCATTAGGGCAGCCATTCTTAAGGCATTACGTGCATAATCAGAAAACACTAAAAACGTTCCGCCATATGGGATAAAGCCACCATGCAGCGACATACCATTTAAAATGGCAGTCATACCAAATTCACGCACTCCAAAATAAATATAGTTTCCATTTTCATTGGCCTTATTAATGGCTGTTGATCTGCTATGCAGGGTAAGATTTGAACCCGTTAGATCAGCTGACCCTCCCATCAACTCAGGCAAAAAAGGAGCATAAGCTTCTAGGGCACGCAGAGATGCTTTACGTGTAGCTACATCGTTTGCCTCTTCAATCACTTTAGAAATAGCTGTTGCAGACTGGT
This sequence comes from Proteobacteria bacterium UBA6522, assembly GCA_002434915.1. GTDB lineage: Bacteria > Pseudomonadota > Gammaproteobacteria > Steroidobacterales > Rariloculaceae > UBA6522. The sequence goes on along the minus strand of DJLG01000179.1, from coordinate 28,369 downwards.
TTTCCCAATCCAAAGGGAGCCTTCCTTCCATTCTGCGCAGGTATTCGTCTGCAAGTTCCGGATAAGTAGCTTGATAGGCATCGAAATGCTTTTGCCATTCAGCCTCTAGGGCAGCGCCTTTCGAACGCTTATCCCATTCTTTTAAAATATTATCTGGCACTGAGAACGGAGTATGATTCCATTCAAGCTCGGTGCGAGCCGCCTCTATTTCATCTGTACCAAGAGGTGCACCATGCGTATCAGCAGTACCTTGTTTATTAGGCGCGCCAAAACCAATTACAGTTTTACAGATTATAAGTGTGGGTCGCTGTGTTTCAGACTGCGCATTTTTTAATGCGGAACTTATGCTTAACGCGTCATGTCCATCAACATTATCTATTACGTGCCATCCATAGGAACGAAATCGTGATGCAGTATCATCAGTAAACCAGCCCGCGGTCTCTCCATCGATAGTAATGCCATTATCATCGTACAACGCTATTAGCTTTCCGAGTTCAAGGGTACCAGCTAGAGAACATGCCTCATGTGAGATTCCCTCCATAAGGCAGCCATCACCAAGAAAAACATAGGTGTGATGATCTACTATCTTTATATCTGGACGGTTAAAATCCCCCGCCAAAACTTTTTCAGCCAAGGCCATTCCTACAGCATTAGCCAGTCCTTGTCCCAGTGGACCTGTCGTAGTCTCAATACCAATGTCTAAATCGCGCTCAGGGTGCCCAGCTGTTCTCTGCCCAAATTGACGAAACTGCTGAAGTTCCTCTATTTCGAGAGGATACCCAGTAAGATAGGCTAGCGAATAAAGCAACATGGAACCATGGCCATTTGACAGGACAAAACGATCACGGTCATGCCAACGCGGATTCGAGGGGTTATGATTCAGGAAATCATTCCATAATACTTCAGCAATATCAGCCATACCCATTGGCATGCCGGGATGCCCAGAACGTGCTTGTTCTACTGCATCCATTGACAGCGCACGAATTGCGTTGGCGAGCTGTTTTCTAGTGGGTCGTTCGGTCACTGGGTATTCTTTTCGATTCGTGCTATCAAGTTTTTTGTTAGCGGCAGCTGTGCTGGAAGGCAAGGATTGTCTCTCAGGGTAGACTGTCTTCGCAACCTAAGTATAAATATCAGAGGCTATTAAGGCAGTTTTTGACAGATTTATAGGCCAAATTATTACCAAAATGACTAATTATAAAAAACCCCCCTTGCTTCTTCATATCACCGATCTACACTTGCAAGCATTACCAGAGGGACGGGCGAGAGGTCTTGTCACTCAAGACACCTTTAAATCTGTTTTAAATTATGCGCGTAATGACCCACGCTGGCCGCCAGATGGAATCTTAGTAACTGGTGATATTGTTGAAGATGGAAGTCGCGCAGGTTATGAGCGTTTTCGAAATACATTAACAGCGTCTAATTTGCCAATTCTTTGTATTCCAGGAAACCACGATAATCCAACACTTATGGCTAAATTGCTTAGCAAGCCACCTTTTCAAGTTGGCGGCAGTAAGAATATAGAAAATTGGCGCATTTTATTGCTTAATAGTTGTCAAGAAAACCAGCATGCTGGGGCTCTTGGTCAAGATGGCTTAGCGGCTATTGAGGAATCACTCAAGAAAAATACTGACCAGCATGTGATGATTTGTATGCATCATCAGCCTCTAAGTATGGATAGCGATTGGCTTGACCTAATAGGCCTCCAAGATGCAAAACAGTTTCTAGCAACTATTAACAAATACAAGCAAGTGCGAGCTGTAGTCTGGGGGCATGTTCATCAAGAGTCAGATCATAAAATCAATGGGATCCGGTTTCTCAGCACTCCATCCACTTGTTCACAGTTTTTACCTAAAAGTGTCTCTTTTTCACTAGACAACCAACCTCCAGGAATGAGATGGCTAAGCCTTGGTAATGCTGGAGATATTGAGACTGAGGTTGTTTGGGCTCCTCAAATTCAATCTCAACCCTAAAGGCCTATCACCTACTTTTACGTAACGCGCGATAAATTTTACTATTGCTAACTTCAATCTCGCGGTTCATTTCAATTCTTTCTGGATGTGGTTTTTTAATAAACTGAGTCTTTCCAACGGATCATTCAGCTCCAATAATTGTTGTTTGGCCATTAAAGTTAATGGAAGAATTTCTGCAAGTCTGTATCCAACCCAGGCAGAATTATCATAATTTTTATATGTAATTTGGTCCTGCGTACCTAAAACATCAAAGACATTTTTTATCAAACGAACCATGAACTGATACTTATTTGGAACAGGCACCTCTGGCTCATCAGGAATATCTTGAACTGAGGCGATATAAAGTCCATCAGTTCGTTTTTCTGCAGATTCAAGTTGAAAACGCTTCCCACCCTCTGCACTAATGCCTAATAAGCCATCACTACCTTGGTCCCAGTCAACAATTTCAGCAATTGTACCAATCTCATAGGTTCTAACATCTGCTTCTTCTTTAATTAGCAATACACCAAACTCGTTCTTCTCCCTCAAACACTCACTTACCATTGTTAAATAACGAGGTTCAAAAATCCTAAGGGGAAGAATCCCTCCGGGAAAAAGAACCGTCTTCAGCGGAAATAATGGCACGGTTCCAATAGTCATATCTTATTTTAAAAATTCCAATCGTCTATAGACTCTTAAATCTAGTTTTTAAGGATTCTTGTAGTTGATTTCGTAACCCCTGAAAACCGCCATTAGACATCATCGTCACACAGTCACCACTTCTCAGATCTTCCAAAAGAAGATTTAATATTGAGTCCATATCCCATGAAACAGATACCTTCGAACCTAAAGAAGCTAAAGCTGACTCAGGATTCCACTCCAAGTCATCTGATGCCAATAAAAACACTCGGTCTGCTCTTCCCAACGCTTTAAGCAACGATTCTCTATGAATATCCATCTTCATCGTGTTCGATCTTGGCTCTATCACAATGACGATTCGCGAATCTATGTGTTGGTCTCGTAAAGCACATATGGTCGCAGTGATTGCTGTGGGGTGGTGTGCAAAATCATCATAAAGTGTGATTCCGCCATAAACCCCATTTTTCTCTAGCCGTCTTTTTACTCCTTCAAATAGAGAGAGCGCTTCTAATCCTATCTCTATGCTAACCCCCGCATGTGCAGCAGCACTAAGAGCGGCAAGAGCATTTGCTAAATTATGCTTGCCAAACAGATTCCAGGCTGTCCCTCCAATTTTTATGTCTTCTCGATACACATCAAAATAAGACTCTTGACCTTGGGTATTATAGTTTGCTGACCAATTTGTCCCATTCTTCAACCCAAACGTTTCAATCGGAGTCCATATGCTCTGTCTTAGCATTTTTCCGATATTTTTATCATGCCCATTTACATTAATAAGGCCGCTGGAGGGAACAGTTCTTAGCAGCTGCTGAAACTGCCAAAGAATGGCATCCAAGTCAGCATATATATCAGCATGGTCATATTCGATATTTGTTATAGATAGGGTTTTAGGTCGATAGTGGATAAATTTGGCGCGTTTATCGAAAAAAGCCGTATCGTACTCATCGGCCTCGATAACAAAAAACTCAGATTTGCCAAGTCGTGCAGAAATGCCAAAATTATGTGGAACACCGCCTATTAAAAACCCAGGGAAATATTTAGCGTATTCAAGTATCCAAGCTAACATGCTACTTGTTGTCGTCTTTCCATGAGTGCCTGCTATGGCGAGCACCCACTTATCTTGTAGTACATTCTCAAATAACCACTGAGGACCTGAGCAGTATGGAATATCGCTGTTTAGCAAAGCCTCTACGGCAACATTACCTCGAGACAGTCCATTTCCAACAACCACACAGTCGACTCCCTTACTGATAAAAGCAGAGTTATACCCCTCTTGTAAATTAATCCCTAAATTGCTTAGCTGGTCACTCATAGGTGGATAAACATTTTCATCGGAACCAGAAACCTCATGACCAGCAGCCTTTGCTATTGCAGCAAGCCCGCCCATAAATGTTCCACAGATCCCAAGTATATGAATACGCATTAGCCAGTTACCGGGAACATATAATCACGTAGGGAAAAAGAAACCATAACGTAACCTGTTGCGATCATAACTCCCACAAAATATGTATTCTGAGTTGCCTTAGCTAATATGAATCCAGCTGCATCTATTGTCCAAAGAAAGAGCGCGAGATAGACAAATACTCCAGTAGTAGGTTCATTGCCTACCTCTCTGACAGCTTCTATCCAAACCAAAACAGGTATTCTGATAACCCCTAGTAATGCCAGTACTCCAAATAAGGCGGTAGCAGTCTGAAAAAAACGTTTAGGGTGATTAAAAATCTTTAGTGTCCCCCAAACAAATAAAACATCTAAGGACGTCTCCAATATGATCAGGCCAATGTATCCTAGATAAAGGTTTAAACCGAAAATGTTAATCGAGAGCAGACGCTCAGCCGGTTCACTGAATAATAATGACAAGAGCCCCACTATTAGATAGAAGACAAGGACCGACACAAACAAGAACTGCGATGCTGGTAGCTCGTCAGGACCTCGTCTGTGAAGTGCTATATCGGCAAATACCAGTGTTAAATGCCACAAACGTGAATACTCCTAATGTTTATAGTTGGAATGCCACCTGAGTAAGTGTAAAAGAAACGCATTATGGGAACAGACCTTTTTATAGATAGCGATAGTTCTCTTGCTGAATTAATTTCCAGCATATCAGTAGAACCAATAATTTCTCTCGATACTGAGTTCATGAGGGAAAGCACATATTACCCAAAACTCTGCTTAATACAGATAGCCACCCCTAACTTAGCGGCCTGCGTCGACTGCTTAGCTGATTTGGATTTAAGTCCACTGTTTAAGTTGCTTTTAGAAAAAGATAAATCCTGGGTTTTACATAGCGCTAGGCAAGACCTTGAGGTTATAGACCAATATGCAAATGGACTTCCCTCTCGTTTGATTGATACACAAATAGCTGCGGCGCTACTAGGTCATATGCCACAAATTGGTCTTCAAGATATTGTTCAAAAAAGATTAAATATTGAACTGGACAAGTCATTGTCTAGAACGAATTGGGCAAAACGCCCTCTAGCAACCCCCGCCGTTAAATATGCTCTAGGTGATGTGCATCATCTTTTGAAATTATGGGATAACCTATACTCAGAGCTAGAAAAATATGGTCGTATTAGCTGGTTTGAGGAAGACTGCCAACAAGCGCTTGGCGCACCATTGGTGACTCCTGCTTTAACTCTATGGGAACGTCTTAAGGGCCTCAGTTCCTTAGAAGCCTCATCTCAGTCTGTTGCATTATCTTTAGTCGAATGGCGTGAGGAGTGTGCGCAAGAACTTGACCGCCCTCGGCGCTGGATACTGAGTGATGAATTAATTATTCGCACTGCAAGTAGACCCCCAACTACACATAAAGAACTAGCCGCTATTGCTGATATGCCTCCTAAGCTTATCAAGCGTTTTGGCGACAAAATTCTGGCAGCTACTACTAACAAAAATATTGATCAAATAACTTTAGTCAAAAAACGTCTTCATAAACCTCGTCCTGATAAAAATAGCCTAAAGCAGCTTCAGAACCTTACGGCACAACGAGCGCATAAACTGGGCATTCAACCTGAAGTGCTCGCCACTCGAAAAGAACTCATAGATCTTCTTTTTGGCAAACCTTCCGATAGAATAGCTAACGGATGGAGACAACACGAGTTCGACGATTTTTTCTTAAAAGAAACTTAAAGCCCTGATTCGGTTTCTATAGCAGGGGGTTATCAAGGGCCTCTCTCACCCCTATGTAGACGTCGTCCATACTTCCCTTTGCGTCCACTATTTGCAAAATATTCCTGTCACCATAGTACTTAATCAATGGCTGTGTCTCACGCTCATAAATAAGCAGCCTATTCCTAATAGTATCCTCATTATCATCAGCTCGTTGACGCAGCTCACCACCTGCTTTTATGCAGGCTTCTAATTCTTCTTTGGGAGAGAAATAAATATTAAGTAGTTTACCGGTCTTAGAACAGGTCCGTCTTCCAGTTAATCGCTTAATCAAAAGCTCAAAATCCACATTCATTAAAATAGTAGCATCTAACTTCTGGCCCAGGCGTGTTAGGAGATTATCTAAACTTTTAGCTTGTCCAAGGTTTCTCGGGAATCCATCCAGCACATATCCGTCAGTTGTATCAGCTGCGCAGACTCTATCTTCAATGATCCCCAAAACAATGTCATCAGAAACTAATTCACCTAAATCCATTAGTTTTTTTGCTTGAAGTCCTAATGTACTGCCTGCAGTCACAGCCTCTCGCAAAAGATCCCCAGTTGATATCTGCGGCAAACCCATTTCCTTTTGTAGTCTATAGGCCTGAGTGCCCTTCCCAGAACCAGGCGCACCAAGCAATACAATTCTCATTTAGAGGTCTCCATATCTGTTTTAACAGTAGCTTATGACAATAAAGCTAGCCCGATAAGCTTTGGTGGTCAAACAAAAAACATCCTTTTGGTATCCTGTATGTTCAAGACCTATTAAAACAACATTCCTGGGAGTCATAGTGAAGCAAAATGGTTTTTATGCTCAGTCAGGTGGAGTAACGGCTGTAATTAACGCAACGGCTTGTGGCGTAATTGAGACAGCACGAAAAAAAAAGGATCGAATAGGCAAAATACTTGCTGGTCGAAATGGGATTATTGGCGCTCTGACAGAAGATCTGATTGATACAAGTAAAGAATCTGATAGAGCCATTGCAGCCTTACGTTATACACCTGGGGGGGCTTTCGGGTCTGCCCGATATAAGCTCAAAGGGTTAGAGGAAAATCGCGCAGAATATCAACGTTTAATAGAAGTCTTCAAGGCCCACAATATTGGATACTTCTTTTATAACGGCGGTGGTGATTCTATGGATACTGCTCATAAGGTATCTCAAATTGGTCAAAAACTCGGGTTCCCTGTGACCTGCATTGGTATCCCTAAAACAGTTGATAATGATTTGCCGTTAACAGACACCTGTCCTGGTTTTGGTTCAGTTGCGAAATATGTGGCACTTGCAACGCGCGAGGCAGCTCTAGATGTCGCGTCCATGGCTAAAACCTCAACTAAAGTTTTCATACTGGAAGTTATGGGACGGCATGCGGGTTGGATTGCCGCTGCAGGAGGGCTAGCTGGACATAACCAGAGTGATGCACCTCACATTATTCTATTTCCTGAAATCCCTTTTAATACACCTCATTTCCTAGCGAGAGTTAAAAAGTGTGTGGATCGCTATGGCTACTGCGTCATTGTTGTTTCAGAAGGGGTCCGCCATCCAAATGGTAGATTTTTAGCTGAATCAGGAATTCATGATGCCTTTGGTCATGCTCAGCTTGGTGGAGTTGCAGCTACCGTAGCTACTCTAGTAAAGGAAAAACTAGGCCTTAAATATCACTATGCAATTGCTGATTATTTACAACGTTCTGCTCGACATATTGCATCTAAGGTGGATGTGGAACAAGCATATGCAGTAGGGAAAAAGGCTGTTGAATTTGCCCTCAAAGGACACAATGCCGTAATGCCCATAATAGTGCGCACATCAGATTCTCCTTATCGCTGGACGATAAAGCATGCGCCATTAAGCCGGGTTGCAAACAAAGAAAAAATGATGCCTCGTTCATTCATAAGTCGAGACGGATTTTCCATAACAAAAGCCTGTCGTCGCTACCTTGAGCCACTCATTCGTGGGGAGGACTATCCACCTTATCAAAAAGGGTTGCCTCGTTATGCTGAACTACGTAATGTGCCCGTGCAGCGGCAGTTAGACAAAAACTTTGTGTTAAGATAGCGCGCTTTTTCAGTGAATTAAAAACACTGAGACAGTAAAAAGTAATACTAAAATTAGTATGTTATGAAATTATTCATAGGATTGATTAGGACACTTAACTTTCAAAGCAAAGGCTAACTGCAAGCTTTAATTAATATTCCACAACTTCCGTAAACTGACTCTCTTACAAAGTTGGTACCATCATTCGTAGGTAGTGGACAAGAATGGAGAAAACAGAATGAACTCACAATTGGCTCTTTGGCTTTCATTAGGGGCTGCCATGTTAGCAGTGATCTATGGTTTGGTCGCTGTGAACTGGATACTAGGCCGATCGGCAGGTTCTGAACGCATGCAGGAAATTGCATCCGCCATACAAGAAGGTGCAAGTGCATATATGAACCGGCAGTATTTGACCATTGCTATTGTTGGAATCGTTCTATTTGTGATCCTAGGAATCGCAATCGATTGGTACAGCGCAATTGGTTTTGCGATTGGCGCTGCCTTCTCAGCTTTAGCCGGCTATATCGGAATGTTCGTCTCCGTGCGTGCAAATGTTAGAACTGCTGAAGCAGCTACACAGGGAGTTAATCCTGCACTGATTATCGCTTTTCGTGGTGGTGCTATCACTGGGTTGTTAGTTGTAGGCCTAGGCTTACTGGGCGTTGCTGGTTACTACGCCATCCTTCAGTCGATGGGGATGGGACAAGAGGCTGTGTTGAAAGCGCTGGTTGGACTTGCATTTGGTGGCTCATTAATCTCAATTTTTGCTCGTCTTGGCGGCGGAATCTTTACAAAGGGTGCTGACGTTGGAGCAGACCTAGTTGGCAAAGTAGAAGCGGGCATTCCTGAAGATGACCCTCGTAATCCAGCCGTCATAGCAGACAATGTTGGGGATAATGTTGGGGACTGTGCTGGAATGGCGGCAGACCTTTTTGAAACCTATGCTGTAACGCTTATAGCAACCATGCTTCTCGGCGGATTAATGACCGCATCAATTGGTGAGAATGCTGTCATTTACCCCATAGCACTTGGTGGAATTTCAATCGTTGCATCAATTGTCGGTACGTTCTTTGTGAAGACTAATACCGGAAAAATAATGGGGGCCTTATATAAAGGGGTTATTGTCTCCGGAGTTCTAGCAGCAATCGCTTTCTACCCAATTACAACTGCTCTAATGGGTGACGGTGCTATTAACTTATATTTAGCAGCACTTATTGGTTTAGCCTTAACTGCTGCCATGATAGTGATCACTGAATATTATACCAGTACTGAATATGCTCCAGTGAAAAAAATTGCGGGTGCATCAACCACGGGAGATGCAACAAATATCATTGCGGGCCTTGGTGTTTCAATGAAATCGACTGCATGGCCAGTGATCATGGTTTGCATATCAATCTGGGGGGCATATGAACTTGCGGAGCTCTATGGCATAGCTATAGCAGCAACTAGCATGCTCTCTATGACAGGTATGATCGTTGCTTTGGATGCCTTTGGCCCCATCACTGATAACGCGGGAGGCATTGCCGAAATGGCCGAATTGCCCTCTGATGTTAGAACTGTAACGGATTCCCTGGATGCAGTAGGTAATACTACAAAAGCAGTTACTAAGGGTTATGCCATCGGCTCTGCTGCTTTAGCAGCACTGGTTTTATTTTCCGATTACACGCACAGCCTAGAACAAGAAGGTTTTGGAACGCTTAGCTTTGATCTATCTAACCCCCGGGTGATTATTGGCCTGTTTATAGGTGGCCTAGTGCCCTTCCTATTTGGGGCCTTAGCCATGGAAGCTGTTGGAAGAGCAGCGGGATCTGTAGTAGAAGAAGTACGCAGACAATTCAGGGAAATGGCGGGAATAATGGAAGGCACAACTCGGCCTGATTACTCCACTGCGGTAGATTTGCTGACTAGGTCGGCAATTAAAGAAATGATTATTCCATCGCTTCTTCCCGTGCTTGTCCCAATTGTTGTAGGCATGCTGCTCGGCCCTGAAGCGTTAGGTGGACTGCTAATGGGCACAATCGTAACCGGGCTCTTTGTTGCCATTTCTATGACAACAGGCGGAGGTGCTTGGGATAATGCCAAAAAA
>DJLG01000179.1:15731-18198 GCA_002434915.1 Proteobacteria bacterium UBA6522 | reverse complement strand
GCCAAAAAATATATTGAAGATGGTAATTTTGGTGGTAAGGGCTCAGAAGCACATAAGGCAGCTGTAACGGGTGACACCGTTGGTGACCCTTACAAAGACACCGCAGGCCCTGCAATTAATCCGCTTATTAAAATCATCAATATCGTGGCTCTGTTGATAGTGCCGCTGTTGTAATGCATTAAATTTGAGGCTTTGTATGCATCTGTTCTTGCTCTTGCTGGTTAAGCTAGGTTGCTACAGGAATTCTAATTAAATGGTTGTATTATCTTTATCTAAAAAGCTTAGAGTCTGATAACAACTTTTTAACTTGTCTGCTTTAGGCAAACTTCATAATCTTGTTGATACTTAGAATGACCTTCAATTGGAAAATTGCATGAATCTTGAAGAAGCACGAACTCGAATGATTGCGCAGCAACTGCGTACTTGGGATGTATTTGATAACCAAGTACTTGAGGCAGTCAGGCAAAGTGCTCGGGAATTGTTTGTCCCTAAAGACTACTACGATTTTGCCTTTGCGGACATGGAGATTCCCTTAGCCTATAACCAATATATGATGACCCCAAAAGTTGAAGGTCGCCTTCTTCAATCACTTGCACTCAAAGCTGATGAAAAAATTTTGGAAGTAGGTACTGGTAGCGGATTTCTGACAGCCTGTCTATCGCATTTATCAAAAACCACTGTGAGCATAGATATAATTCCTCAATTCACAACAGATACACGCCAAAAACTTAACCATCTGAATATTAAAAACGTAGAATTGCATACCAAAGATGTCTTTGATCTAAACAATAATGATCAATTTGATGTCATCGCAATAACTGGCTCTCTTCCATCAATTGATGAAAGGCTTATTCAAATGCTACGGCCCAGTGGAAGAATGTTTATCATTGTTGGTCAAGCCCCTGTGATGGAGGCTCTGCTGATTACGAAAAATACGAACGAAGATTGGATGCAGGAAACTCTATTTGAAACTGTAGTTGCTCCACTTTCAAACACGACTCATCATGAGCCTTTTGTGCTCTAGCAGTTTAATGACGGAAATACCTGAACTAACTCCTACCCAGTTCTTTGAGCGATGGTCTAAAGAAGATCGCCAGAATGTCACTCTTTTGGATGTACGAGAAGATACAGAACTAGAGATAGCTTCTTTACAGAGCGCAAAACATATTCCAATGATGCAAATACCTGGTCGATTGAATGAGCTAAGTGAGGACAACCCTTTGGTTGTTATGTGTCATAGTGGCGGACGTAGCAGGCGTGTTTCTGAGTTTTTATTGTCATCAGGATTTAGTAGTGTCTTCAATCTGACAGGAGGAATTGATGCCTGGTCACAAGAAATTGATTCATCCATTCCCCGGTATTAGCTGGAAACAGTCACACTTGATCTATAAGGGGTGCTTGAATTTGGCTGGTAATAGCCTCATTTAGTATCTTGAGTGACCTGAGTCCCTGAGTAACTTTCTTGCGACCTTTTTACTAACTAGGGACCTTAGGAAGAGCCAATGAAAAAACAACAGGCAACCTATATGAAAGCAAAAGTCATGGTTCCTATTTCAATTTTGGCTATTGCCTTGTTGGGCGCAGCTACATTGCTAGCGACTAGTCAGCGATTAGAACCAACACAACCTGATCCTATACCTACAGTAGTTCGTGCACTTACAGTTCATCCAAAAACGGTTGGCATGATGGTTCATGCCCAAGGTGCAGTTTCACCAAGAACGGAGACGAACCTAGTTCCTGAAGTTTCAGGAACAGTTGTTTGGGTTTCTCCCAACCTGGTTTCGGGCGGATATTTTGAATATGGAGAGCTACTCCTCAAAGTGGATAATCGTGATTATCAGAATTTAGTTGAAAGAGCTGAAGCAAGTATAAGTCGAGCTGAAGCAGAAGATCAGTTAGCCCAATTCAATCTAACTCGCTCAATCGAATTGGAAGCACAAAAACTTATAAGTCAGGCAGATTTAGAGAGTGCTGTTAGGTCAGCAGATGTAGCAGAGGCAGAACTCCAAGATGCGCGAGTAATTTTAGAACAAGCAAAAAGAGATTTAGAGCGAACAGAAATACATGCCCCCTTTACAGGACTTGTGAGAAGTGAACGTGTAGACACTGGCCAGTTTGTAAGTCGTGGTGAGTCAGTCGCAAGTATTTATGGATCAGATTATGTGGAAGTACGTCTTCCTATTGCAGATAGCCAATTGGCATATCTAAATGTTCCTCTTACCCAACGAGGTGAATTAAAAGAGATAGATGCGCCTATGACGACACTATCCGCTAATTTTGCCGGAACGGAACAAAAATGGTTTGGTAGGATTGTTCGCACTGAAGCTGAAATCGACGCTATGAGTCGCATGGTGCATGCAGTCGCACGAATTCGAGCCGGAGAGGATGGCAATAATATGTCTCCCCCAGTTGGTTTATTTGTACAAGCTGATATTGAAGGGCGTTTGGTGGATAACGTCTTTGTTTT
>DJLG01000179.1:8954-15341 GCA_002434915.1 Proteobacteria bacterium UBA6522 | reverse complement strand
TATCGCACGGTCGAAATTCTGCGTATCTATCGTGATGAGATTTATATTACTAATGGTTTGAGTGGGGGCGAAGTGGTTTGTCTCTCACCGTTGCAAACAGTAGTAAACGGCATGTTAGTTAGTCCGGTCTATCCTAACACCACAGAGAACTAACACAGATGAAATCCATTATTGCATGGTTCATCGATAACCCAGTTGCGTCAAACCTGCTTATGGTTATTTTAGTTGCGGGTGGACTGCTATCACTAACACAACTTAATAAAGAACAGTTTCCTGACGTGGAATTAGGAGTTGTAGAGGTCAGCGTACCTTATTTAGGGGCCGCCCCAGAGGAAGTCGAGGAAGGCGTTTGCTCTCGTATTGAGGAGGCGTTGGAAAGTGCAGAGAGCATTTTCAGAATGACATCCAGTGCTAATGAGGGAAGCTGCACTGTGGCCCTAGAAATTGAGCTTGGCTCTGATACGGTTCAGGCACTAAATGAAATAAAAAGCAATGTAGATAGCATTAATACGTTTCCCGAAGAAACGGAACGGCCAATTATTTCTGAGATGACCATCCTGAATGAAGTTCTCCATATCGTTATTTCAGGAGAAACAGATGAGCGAACTCTAAAACAGCTAGCAATGAATATGAGAGAAGATCTTGTAGCCATAGATGGCGTCTCACAAGTAGCCGTTGAGTACGTACGCCCAGATGAGATTTCAATCGAGGTATCAGAACAAACATTGCGTAGATTTGGCCTCACATTACAAGAGGTAGCCGATGCAGTAAGACGTTCATCTCTTGATCTACCGGGGGGTTCTATCAAAGCCGGTGGGGGGGAGATTTTACTGCGGACTAAAGGACAAGCCTATCAGGGTAGCGAGTTTGAAAGTATCGTTGTTGTAACTCGAGGGGACGGGACAGCAGTCACTCTTGGGGAAATTGCTCGGGTAGTAGATGGTTTTGAAGAAGGGGACCTGCAAGTACGACTAGACGGTAAACCTGCAGCAATGGTTAAGGTCTATAGAATTGCAAATGAAGATAGTGCGGCTGTCTCAGAAAAAAGCAAAGCTTACCTTGAAAACGCTCGGTCCGAGATGCCTGAGGGTATAGAACTATCTGTTTGGCTCGATGAAGCCCAAGATTTAAAGGAAGCCCTCAATACCATACTTGGTGTGGCTTTAGGTGGGCTGGTACTAGTACTTATTGCGCTTACCCTACCTCTTCAATTCCGGTTAGCAATGTGGGTAGCAGCCGGCATTCCAATAGCCTTGCTGGGTGGAATCATGACGTTTGATGCTTTTGGGATCACGATGAGTCTCCTTGCTACTACAGGGTTTATGCTGGTGCTTGGTATCGTAGTAGATGATGCTATCGTAGTAGGAGAGCGCATCTACTCCTATGAACGCAGTGGAGAGAATCAACGCACCGCCGCAATAAATGGCGCATATGAAATGCTCGTACCAGTAGTATTTGGCGTCCTCACCACCATCGCCGCTTTTTTACCTCTTATCTTTACGCCAGGACGTATGGGGGCTTTTTTTTCTATTATTGGGAAAATCGTCGTTATCTGCCTAATATTCAGTGTTATTGAGTGCTTATTAATTTTGCCTTCGCACCTTGCTCATAGAAAAAAAGATAGTGATCCTAAAAATCAAAAACCTTTTGTTAAAAAATGGGTGCAGTTTCAAGGCCGGTTAGGACAAGGACTGGAAAACTTTTCCGAACAGCACTACGGTAATTTTTTGAGAAAAGTGTTGGAAAAGTGGCGCTATGTTCCAATTACTGCTGGACTAGGTATAACGATCCTAATGCTAGCGATGTTTTTCAGCGGACGTATCGACTTCCAGTTCATGCCTCCGATTGAAGGAAACCGTATTTATGCAAGTCTAACCATGCCTGAAGGTATTCCTGTTGAAGATACTGTGCGCGCAGCAGAACAAATCGAACAGGCCGCCCTACAACTAAAATCTCAGCTGGACAGTGAGAATCCAGATAACCCTAGTGCCGTTCTTAATATTCTTACTTCAATAGGAAAAACTGCTGGACGGAGAGGTGGGGGGCCAAGAGCACGATCTTCCTTCACATCAGGTGCAAGTCATCTCGCTGAAGTTTCTATGTCTTTAGTTCCAATCTCTGAACGCAACATTACTTCTTTGGATATTGCATCGCGGTGGCGCGAGCTCGCTGGACCAGTTGCAGATGTCATAGAACTCAGATATTCCGCAGTTGCTTTTAATACAGGTGATGCAATATCCATAAACCTTAGAGGGCAAAATGTAGATCAGTTAGGCGAAGCTGCTGCACAGGTAAGGGCAGAATTAAGCAGATTCACAAGTGTTACCGATATCTCAGATTCTTTTCGTTCTGGTAAACAAGAGGCAAGGTTGTCGTTACGCCCCGAGGCACGTCATTTGGGGCTGACGCTAAATGACTTAGCACGACAAGTACGCCAAGCATTTTATGGTGAAGAAGCTCAGCGAATACAACGCGGCACCGAAGATGTTAGAGCCATGGTCCGATATCCTGAACTGGACAGAAGATCCCTAGGAGATCTTGAGGACATGCGCATTCGAACTGCTACTGGTTCCGAGGTGCCTTTTGCTGCTGTGGCCGAGGTTGATTTCGGTACGGGGTTCTCCACCATAAGACGGGTTGATCGGCAGCGTATAGTTACTGTAACAGCAGATGTAGATCGAAGAATGGCAACACCTCAGGAAATAATTGATACCTTAGAGGCCGAGATATTGCCATCTATATTGTTGAACTATCGAGGAATGAGCTACTACTTAGGGGGCGAGCATGAGGAAGGTATAGAGGCATTCTCAGGTCTTGCTTCACTAATCCCTTTCGCTTTGATGGTTATGTTTAGCTTACTTGCTATTCCACTGAAATCTTATGCTCAACCTCTTGTAATCATGAGCATAATCCCTTTCGGAGCAGTCGGTGCCCTAGCGGGACATCTGATTATGGGCTGGCCAGTAGTTATGTCTTCAATCTTAGGGATCATTTCTCTTTCAGGTGTAGTCGTCAACGCAAGCTTAGTGCTAGTTCATTACATCAATAGGTTACGTAGACAGGGTGTATCGATCGATGAAGCAACAGTACAGGCCAGTATAGTGAGGTTTCGACCCATTATGCTTGCCTCTCTAACCACTTTTTTAGGGCTGGTTCCACTGATGTTATCGAACAATCCAAATACTGCTTTCGTTGTCCCAATGGCCATATCCCTAGGCTGGGGAGTACTCTTCGCAACTATGATGACCTTATTCCTAGTGCCCAGTCTTTACTTGATACTGGAAGATTTATTGCCAGCAGGATGGTTTATGGATAAATCACAAACTGAAACAGTTATTCATGCTTAAGTTTCTGTTTCCCTGTTTAGAATGTAAGTTAATATGGCCAACAAAATAGTAGGTCCCTATGAATAATCACATACGTAACTTATACATTTTAATGAGCTTGCTTACATGTGCAGCTTCGCAAACAGCAGCGGAAGATTTACTAGATATTTATCAGAGTGCTCTTAAGTATGATCCAATCATGCGTGGAGCTGAGGCTAGTTATCTAGCGGCCTTGGAAATTAAGCCACAGACTCTTAGCGCGATGCTTCCTTTTATAAGTTTTACTGCTGGTGATGCCTCTTCATATGCTAAGGATCCTAATCAACCAACAAATTTTGCTACTGGTCAACCTGATCCTTATATTGGCAGTACGAAGTTTGATAGAGATTCATCTCTATGGAATGTCCAGCTGGAACAGACTTTATTCGATTGGGGACGATTTCTAAGACTGGGACAAGCTGATAAACGGATTGCTCAGGCAGAAATTGGGTATCAAATTGCTCGTCAAAATCTTCTTGTTAGGGTCGCTACAACTTACTTCTTGGTTCTAGCTGCAGAAGACACCTTAGCTTCACAAGTTTCGGCACGCGAGGCGATAGGTCGACAGTTGGAGCAGGCGGAACAACGTTTTGAGGTTGGGCTGATTGCTATCACTGATGTACAAGAAGCCCAGGCGGGGTATGACCAGTCTATAGCGGCAGAAATTCTAGCTAAACGCAACCTTGCAACGACTCAGGAATATCTAAGGGAGATTATTGGGGAGTCTGTAACAGACCTAGACGGACCTGTTGATGAACTACCTCTCCTCCAGCCAGATCCCCTTAATGCCGAGCAGTGGGTACAAACCGCCCTTGACCGAAATCTAACATTGATATCAAGCAGAATTTCTTCTGATATTGCATTGGATGAGATAGCGGTTCAACGAAGCGTCCGATTACCTACCCTAAGCTTTTCCGCCGCCTTTGGTCAGTCAAGCAGCGACACAGTCCGCACTAATAACCTTATACGGGGAGCAGATGGCAGGTTCATATGCCTTCCTGAATTTGGAGAATCAGGAGTTAATTATTGCCCCCCCCAACGAACACCCTCAAGTACGGATGCCGACAATTACTTTATTTCGCTCAATTTTAATATACCTCTTTTTACAGGAGGCTATAACTCTTCCAAAATTCGACAATCCGTATATGAACGTAGAGCCTCACTAGAGGATCTAGAAGCGGTTTCTCGGGCTACGGAACGAGAAACGCGAGATGCGTATCTAAGCGTTATCTCAGAGATATCTCGAGTAAGAGCTTTAAACCAAGCTGTCACCTCCTCTGAAACCGCATTACAGGCAACTGAAGCCGGGTTTGAGGTTGGTACTAGAACAACCGTGGAGGTATTAATTGCCCAAAATAATTTGAGCGCGGCTGAAACTGCTTATGCGCGCAGTCGATACGACTATATATTAAATGTCTTACGTCTTAGGCTCGCTGCTGGAAATTTGAGTATTAGTGATTTTGAAGAGGTAAATGGTTGGTTGACAGGCAGTTAATCTGATATTTAGCTTTTACGGATTGCATCTATTACAGCGCTTGTCGATCGACCGTCCTTATGACTTAATACTCGCACTTCGCCACCGTTTTTAATTACCTCCTTACCACCGACTATCTCATCTGTTTGATAATCTCCTCCTTTTACCAGCACGTCAGGAAGAAGTTTTTCGATAAGGTTCGCGGGTGTCTTTTCTGAAAACGACACCACCCAATCTACAGCTGCCAAACCAGACAGCACTGCCATTCTGTCCTCTAGCGGGTTAATAGGACGTGATTTTCCTTTTAACCCTTTTACTGACTCGTCATCATTCACTGCGATAACTAGTCTATCACCGAGTGTCTTTGCTTCCTCTAGGTAACTGACATGCCCTGCATGAAGAATATCAAAGCAGCCATTTGTCATAACAATACGCTCACCACGATATCGGGCTTCTTTAATAAGAGCCTCAAGCTCTTCAGTATCAACAAGACCCCTCCCACCGGTTCCCTTGCTATGCAAAGCAATGCGCAGCTCAGAGACTGTAACGCTAGCAACACCAATTTTTCTTACGACTAGTCCAGCACCGAGATTTGCTAATCCTGCTGCTTCTTCAAAATCAAGCCCACATCCAACCCCAACCGCCATTAAAGAAATAAATGTATCGCCAGCGCCAGTTACATCAAAAACCTCTCGTGCTTCTGCTGGAAGTGATAATGCCTGATCCCTTTTAGGGAATAAGGTCATTCCCTGCTCCCCTCTCGTTACAAGCAAAGCCTCTAGTTTGAGTTGGCTCCTTAATGACTCCCCTTCGGCCATGAACTCATCCTCGCTCTTCCAATGCCCAACGACAGCAGCGAATTCTGCCTGGTTAGGCGTTAGAACTGTCGCATATTTATAACGATGAAAATCAGTCCCTTTAGGGTCAACTAATACTGGGATTTTTGCCTCAACACATGCTGAAATTAGACTCTCTACTCGATCAAGTGAACCTTTCCCATAATCCGAAAGGACTACAACATCGGTATCCCTCAATAAGTTACGAACGAGGTCAGCAAAAATGTCTCCCTGATCTTTAAAGCTTTCTTCTGAGTCCAATCGAATAAGCTGTTGATTACGAGATAGAACACGAAGTTTATGAATAGTTGGTGCGTGAGGCGCCTTTATGAAATGGCACTCCACATCAGCTGCGACAAGAAGTTCTGATAAAACCTGTCCACGGTCGTCGGCACCAATTACAGCCGCCAACTGAACATGAGCACCTAGTGCCGCAATATTGTAGGCAACATTTGCGGCACCGCCTGGTCTTCGCTCAGTACCTTGTGTCTTAACGACAGGAACCGGCGCTTCTGGCGAAATTCTTCCAGTATCACCAAAGCGATACTCATCAAGCATCGCATCACCGGCAACAAGTACCCGTAAATTAGAGAAGTCGGGGATATTTAATGTCACGGACCCATTAATTTTTATAGAGAGAAACGTATTATTCCACGTTTTACGTCTACTTTGTTCTAGTATGAGATCTAAAAAAACCGTCCGGCTTCAATCA
>DJLG01000179.1:4944-8564 GCA_002434915.1 Proteobacteria bacterium UBA6522 | reverse complement strand
ATGTCAGCCGCACTTAGAGTATCCGCAATTCAAGCATGTTAAACAGCCGTCCATCATCACACTTGCCGCAGTATTGCATTTACCACAAAGTTGGGCGCCATCTGGAAACTTATTCTCTGCAAAAGCATCTGTTTGGACATCACGCGCCTCAAAGTCAGCGCGCTTCTCTTCCA
The DNA here is from genome assembly GCA_002434915.1 of Proteobacteria bacterium UBA6522. Taxonomy (GTDB): domain Bacteria; phylum Pseudomonadota; class Gammaproteobacteria; order Steroidobacterales; family Rariloculaceae; genus UBA6522. The sequence continues at coordinate 8,391 of DJLG01000179.1, read as the reverse complement.
TCATTTTTTCATGCTCTTCACTAGGAGTTTGTGGAATCAGAAGACCTATTTGGGTTAAATGCCTCTCTACGATGTGCCCAAGCTCTGCAATTATTGATGGCATAAACTTACCGCCAGGTTGCCAATAACCCCCTCTCGGATCGAATACGGCCTTTAACTCGTCCACGAGAAAGGTTACATCTCCACCCTTACGAAACACAGCAGACATGATTCGAGTAAGGGCAACTATCCATTGATAGTGATCCAGGTTCTTTGAGTTAATAAAAATCTCGAATGGCCGGCGTTTTTCATGTTCAGTGCCTTCATTGAGCACTATGTCGTTAATCGTCACGTACATCGCATGTTCGGAAACTGGCGTCTTTACCTTATAGGTTGACCCAATAAGCATTTCTGGACGCTCAAGTTTCTCATGCATCCGAATAACTGTTGCTTCATCCTTAGGTAACTCAGCAGAAGCCTGCTTAGGTGTCTCACCATCCTGGCTTACACTGTAGTTTACTATTTTGCCTTTCACCTCAATGCGCGACATTTTTATTTTTCCTGTTTTTTAGATCTCTATAGCGTTAGAAACGCCTGCCTCCAGCACTACTTCCGAAAAAACTAAAGTTTACCGTAGTAGCCTTCTTTCAACGCGTCGAAAAGATTGGCTGCGGTGTGCACCTCGCCATCATAAAAAATCTCTTCGTCTCCCTTTGCCTCAACTACGTTCCCATCCTCAAGGGTAAATTGATATGTTGTTTTCTTAAGGTCCTTCTCCTTAACCAAAACCCCTTGAAAAGCCTCAGGATTAAAACGAAATGTTGTGCAACCTTTTAAACCCTTTTCATATGAATAAAGGTAAATATCCTTGAAATCTTCATAGGGATAATCAGTTGGGATATTTGCTGTCTTAGATATGGAAGAGTCTACCCATATCTGTGCGGCTGCCTGAATATCCACATGCTCTTTTGGCGTGACATCTTCAGAGCTCACAAAATAATCAGGCATTTTATTTTTTGGATCAGGGGAATCCGGTGTAGCATCTGGGTTAATTATTTCTCGGTATGCAAGGAGCTCAAAGGAATAAACGTCTACTTTCTCTTTTGTCTTCCTCCCTTCCATGATGACATTTCGAAAATAATGATGTGCAAAAGAGGGTTCTATGCCGTTACTAGCGTTATTCGCCAATGAGAGGGAAATAGTACCCGTAGGAGCTATCGAGCTATGATGGGTAAATCTTGCGCCCTCTTTCTCTAGCTTCTCGATTAGCTCAGGAGCCACTTCGGCTATTTTATTCATGTAACGACTATATCGGGCATGCAAAATTCGTCCCGGGATACTATCGCCAACACTCCAGCCGTCTTCCTTCATCGCCGGACGCCTACGAAGCATATTCTCGGTAACTTCAAATTCTTCGGTAAGAATAGGTGCTGGGCCTTTTTCTCTGGCCAGCTCAAGTCCCATTTCCCAGCCAGCTACCGCCAACTCTCGAGCAACATCCTCAGTAAACTCTACTGACTCCGGAGATCCGTAGCGGACACCAAGCAAAGTTAAGGTAGAACCAAGCCCAAGAAAACCCATCCCATGACGGCGTTTGCGTTGAATTTCCTCCCGCTGAGTACTCAACGGCAACCCATTAATATCAACAACATTGTCCAGCATACGCGTGAATACTCGAACCACCTCACGATACTCTGCCCAATCAAAACGCGCCTCTTCAGTAAATGGGTCAATAACAAAATTTGTTAGATTGACTGAACCTAGCAAGCACGCACCATAAGGTGGTAATGGTTGTTCTCCGCATGGGTTTGTAGCCCTGATATTTTCACACCACCAGTTATTATTAAATTCGTTAACCCTATCGATAAGAACAAACCCTGGCTCAGCAAAATCATATGTGGACGACATAATCACATCCCACATTCTCTGAGCTGGAACCGTACTGTAAACTCGGCAAGCAACTAGCTCTTCTTTATTCTGAACATACCCCTCTTTAACCGGCCAATCTCTCCATATCACCTGGGACGGATCATTTGAGTCAAGCCCATCCTCTTCCATTTCCTTTTCAGTAACTGGAAATACTAAGGGCCATGGCTGATCATCTTTAACGGCCTGCATAAATTCGTCAGTAATCAAAAGAGATAAATTAAACTGACGAAGACGCCCATCCTCTCGCTTAGCACGGATAAACTCCATTGTGTCTGCATGACCGACATCAAAAGTGCCCATCTGGGCGCCTCTCCGTCCTCCAGCTGAAGACACTGTAAAACACATCTTGTCATAGATATCCATGAAGGAAAGAGGGCCGGAGGTATGTGCACCAGCACCCGAAACATAGGCTCCACGTGGTCTCAATGATGAAAACTCATAACCTATGCCACAACCCGCTTTAAGTGTCAGCCCAGCTTCATGAACCTTATCTAAGATCTGATGCATCGAGTCTTCAATAGTGCCGGAAACAGTGCAATTTATTGTCGAGGTTGCTGGCTTGTACGCCCCTGCCCCAGCATTAGACATGATCCGCCCTGCTGGTATCGCTCCTCTTTGCAATGCCCATACAAAACGCTCATACCAGTAATCTCGTCGGGACTCGTCCTCAACTTCTGCTAGTGCCCGAGCCGTTCGCTCATATGTTTCCTGTACATCTTTATCAACAGGTTCACCAGATTTTTTCTTTAACTGATACTTGGTGTTCCAGATGCTTAGAGATGCATCCTGCAAAGGTATATCCGCAATTTTAGCGGTATTTAGCTCTAGCACTGATTTCATTAGTGTGCTGTCCTCCCCACATCCCTGTCTGTTTCAAATAGGCAAACAAACCCATTAGGCGACTTTTAATCCGCCCGTTTTCACTTTTTTCTGCGAAATCTCGTTACACAAGATATTGTGTTAACGAATAGCTAGAGTAGGCTTCTATAGACTCTATGTCAAGGGGGCACATCAATTAAGTTAAGCTGTGTATTATCAATAAAAACAATAATTTAGTATATTTTCCTTAAATTTTGTTGAAATATTTTTTATGATTTTTCAAAATAAAATTAAATACATTGAAATCACAACATATTGTGTTTTGATATCTTCAGGTAGTCCACTATAAACTCACAACATATCCACAAACTTAGCCACAACGGGGCTTAGACAAGCATCTTCAGTTTGTAGACTTGAAATTTTTTAGCGCACCCCCATTCCTGTAATTCATGTAATTCCTATACGGAATGACAACGAAATAGATGATAAAGAGAAATTATTGTTATCAGCAAAAATTGATCTCAAAGTGGCATACCATGGGATCAAAATAACAGCATATATGCGTACTGATTTACCAAACAAGAATAGATCACGACTAAACATATCAGAATGTAAGCTAACCTGGTTGCAGGATAGTAAGCCTTAAGTTCTATATTGAAATATTTTTTGGTCCTAAATTCTGCTTTGAATCCAGTGCGGATATTTTGCGACGTTACTTGC
>DJLG01000179.1:3138-4638 GCA_002434915.1 Proteobacteria bacterium UBA6522 | reverse complement strand
GGATATTTTGCGACGTTACTTGCAAATTGTGCATCTCATAACAAACTAGCAGTAGATCTAAAGTAGGGCCTAAAGGTAATTAACTTATGAATACAGTAGCGTTTTTCAATACTCACAGTCTTGGCAGGTTTATTGCTAGTGCTGGACTAGGCCTTTGTCTGGCGCTTGTTGCAACCCAAGGGCTTACACAAACACTACCTCAAATAGTGGAGGATCAGGAGTTACCAAGTCTAGCGCCGATTATTGATAGGGTCGCGCCTGCTGTAGTTAATATTTCTGTCCGAGGCAGCGTGGAAACAAATAATCAGCTTTCGCAAGACCCCTTCTTTAGACGATTTGTTCCACCAGATGCTAGACGAGAAGTCCAAAGCGCAGGATCAGGAGTTATTGTTGATGCTGAAAATGGATACATTCTCACCAATCATCACGTTATTGATAATGCTGATGAAATATCAGTCTCTCTGATGGATGATCGTACTCTGGATGCAGTAGTGGTCGGCTCCGATGCTGGATCAGATATAGCCGTACTTCAAGTTGATCCAGACGGACTCCTGGAAATGCCATTAGGCAATTCTGATGGACTTCGAGTAGGCGATTTTGTGGTTGCAATAGGAAACCCCTTCAGACTTCGTCACACAGTAACTTCGGGTATTGTCAGCGGGCTTGGGCGTACTGGTATCAACCCCGAGGGATATGAAGATTTCATTCAGACCGATGCCTCCATCAATCCTGGTAATTCAGGAGGCGCCTTAGTCAATCTAAGAGGAGAGTTGATAGGCGTTAATTCAGCAATTTTCTCAAGGAGCGGCGGAAACATCGGTATAGGGTTTGCAATTCCGGTAAATATGGCACGCACCGTCATGGATCAACTAATTGACTTTGGTGCCGTTCGCAGAGGACTTTTGGGCGTCAGTATCGCTATGGTTACTTCAGATATTGCAGACAGTTATGATTTAGAAAACACCTCTGGGGCACTAGTAACAATCGTCGGATCAAACTCGGCAGCGGAAACGGCTGGTCTCCAAATAGGCGATGTTATTACCAGCGTCAACAATCAATCTATTGAGAATCCAAGTGCGCTACGAAACGCTATTGGACTCATGCGACCTGGTGACGAAGTAACCGTCGGCTATGTTCGTGAAGGTGATCTCCAAACGGTAACTGCCATACTGGGGGAATTGCAGTCTGCCTCCATCCAAGAAGAACCAGTAGAAGCAGAAAGTCTTGCTGAAGTAGATCCCGTATTTGAAGGCGCTGTATTTGATACCAACAGTCCAACTCGCTCAAGCTTTAATGGTGTCTTAGGGGTTGTAGCAACATTGGTAGAACCCGAAAGCCCTTCTTTCCTAAGAGGATTGAGAACCGGTGATGTTATTACGCATATTAATCGGCAGAGAGTTCAAAGCGTCAACGCTGCACGAGAGATAATAGAAGATGCTCGTTCAGTAATACTACAAGTCTCTAGGGATAATCGCGGTGTATTAATACTCATGCGTTAAA
>DJLG01000179.1:0-2752 GCA_002434915.1 Proteobacteria bacterium UBA6522 | reverse complement strand
GTTGACTGCAAACAAAACTCTCGAACTCCAAGATTGGTTCTTTTAAAGAACGCCAACTGCTTCGACTACATTATTTGCCTCTTGGGCCCATAAACTCATTCTTTTTCGCCGCTCCCTTAAATCCAAATCTCGCAGCAATTCCATTTCTCTATAGAAAAGCTCAAGTCCTTGGGTGTCAATCAACCAAAGCAATCCTGGTACCCATCTTCTGTAGGTTGCTATGGTTGCTAAGTGCGCATTATTTAACGGTTGATTAAACCAACTATCGTAGTCAGCAATTCCACCCCAGCTTTCTTTAAGAAACTTATACTCCTCTCTCATTAACTCAAAGGCCGCCCTTTTTTCTATCCGCTTCTCCAAATCAGAAATAGGGCGAGAAAAAATTTCTCGAAGGCGTTCCTGCTGATCATTTATGAGCCTGCTGAAATCTGTTCGTCTTTTCATCCTTTCTCGGTAGACTGTTCTTGCATTCTCCTCGCCAATGCGCATCAACCATAGTTCAGTTCCGTACTCCTCCACAGCAGTCGCAAAAGCTTCGTTAAGCTCACTATCATCATTAACATAGAGCTTCTGATGAGCAAGTTCATGGATAATAATTGAAGCGCCATTTTGTCCTCCAATATCAATCATGGTATTGAGAATAGGGTCTTCAAAAAAACCGAGCGTTGAATAGGCCGTTGCCCCCACAACTACCGTATCGAGACCATCCGACTTAAGACGCTCCGCAAAATGATTCGCTACTGATTCGTCGAAGTAGCCTCGATAACTTACACAGCCAGCAAATGGAAAACACCACGTTTTTGGGTCTATGACAAATTCTTTTGTTGCAACCACATTCCAAACAACAGATGAACGTTCAAGGTCTACATAAGTACGATAACTACCATTGTCTGGAAGATTAAGTTCATCTATAGCAAACTTTCTAGCTTCAACAATTTGTTGTAAGGCAGCTTTAGTCGACTCGTTCGTATCTGCACTCTCAAGGATTTGATGAATCGGTACCTGATTTTGAAGTAACTCAAGCTGACCACCAATAGCTTGCCAGTAATAGGGCAAAGAACAACCTGAAATGACCCCGCTAATGCAAATTAAAAATAATTGGGTTTGCCAGAATTTCACCCTTTGAACCATAACATGCATAAATGCTGCGGTATCATACATCCATGAAGATCTTTGCAGTTGGCGGTGCGATTAGAGATGAACTACTCAAGCTTGAAGTGCGCGAACGAGACTGGGCCGTAGTTGGGGGTAGTGCGCAACAACTTATTGCGAAAGGATATAAACCTGTTGGCAAGGATTTCCCAGTATTCCTCCACCCGAAGACAGGGGAAGAGTACGCTCTAGCCAGAACCGAACGAAAAGTTGGGCCGGGTTACCATGGATTCAGTTTTGATACATCCAAAAAAGTTACTCTTGAAGAAGATTTAGGCCGCCGCGATCTAACGATCAACGCAATGGCGCGAGATTCAAGTGGCAATATTATCGATCCATACGATGGGCAAACCGATCTAAAAAATCGATTGTTACGGCATATTTCACCTGCCTTTTCAGAAGACCCCCTCCGTATTCTTCGAGTCGCCCGCTTTGCTGCACGTTTCAATAAAATAGGATTTACGGTTGCAAAAGAAACCCAAAAACTAATGAAAAAAATGGTATCTGCGGGTGAAGCAGATTCGCTTAAGCCAGACCGTGTATGGAAAGAGACTGAAAAAGCCCTGGCAGGGCCAACCCCAGAAGTCTATTTTAAAGTGTTAAGAGATTGCAGCGCCCTCTCCAAAGTATTTCCTGAAATTAACGATCTCTTTGGTATTCCACAACCAGAAAAATGGCATCCTGAAGTGGATACGGGAGTCCATACTTTAATGGCATTAGGCATTGCCGCATCTCTTACCGACAGCGTGGCTGTAAGGTTTGCAACACTAACTCACGACCTTGGGAAAGCAACTAGCCCAAAGGAAACTTTGCCAAAACACCATGGCCATGAAAAGAGATCTGTTGAAATACTGAACGTCTTCTGTAATCGCTTCCCAATACCTAAACGCTATCGCGAGCTCGCCGTGGCTGTAGCACAGCAACATGGGATGGCACATAAGGTTAAAGAACTTAAACCAAGCACTATCTATAAGCTGCTTAAGAATATAGACGGGCTAAGACGCCCAGAACGTTTTGAAAAGTTTATCCTTGCTTGTGAAGCTGATGCACGTGGACGTACTGGTTTTGAAAATCATCACTATTACCAAGCTGACCTACTTCGAATAGCGCTCAATGCTGCCCGTGAAGTTTCTGTTAGAGACCTAGGAAACATAGAACATGGCCCGAATCTTGGAGAACGTTTACGAGAATACCGTATCAAAGCAATCCATCATGCACTTGCTGACAAACAATCAAATTCGGCCTCGGAAATCACGCCCAGGTAAAGGCGCTAAGTGCAAATTACGGCTCAGTAACATTATCTTAAATCGTTCGCCCATCTCTCCTGGCAGCACCAAAGTCTTTAAAGACTGCGCCGCCTGAATTGCATCTGCACTATCAGTAAAATCTAATTTTCCTATTGCCCCACTATTAACCAAGAACTGGCCTTGAGTTGTGTATCCTGCTACAGACAAACCTGCTTCCTTTGCTGCGCGAGCGCAAGCACTAAAATCAACCCATGTGCTGATATCTTGAAGCCCTGGCCATAAAAAAGGGTCATGGTTCATTCGATGTCTAAAATAGCAGGCTAAGGTGCCACTATTACGTTGCTCATGATAAT
>DJLG01000131.1:2808-2946 GCA_002434915.1 Proteobacteria bacterium UBA6522 | reverse complement strand
AAGAGTTTGACCAATAGATTTGTCAGATTTAGCTACTTTTTCGATTTTTGATAACTGTTTCTGGGTGGTTTCTAGATCTGCTAGCGCTAGCTCTACTTCTACAATTCTTAAATGCTCAACAGGATCTGTTGGCCCTGG
>DJLG01000131.1:419-2484 GCA_002434915.1 Proteobacteria bacterium UBA6522 | reverse complement strand
ACGTCATTGTCTGAAAATGCTCTAAGCACAAAAACGATTGCGTCAACTTCTCGTATACCTGCGAGGAAACGATTTCCTAAGCCTTCTCCCTTAGCTGCACCTTCCACCAGTCCACCAATATCAGTAAATTGGATGGTAGCTGATACTATTTTTTGCGAATCGCTCATCTCTCCCAAAAGACTTAGCCTGCTGTCTGGAACTCGCGCTACTCCTTCATTTGGGTCCGTGGTAGCAAAAGCGTAAGGTGCCGCCAAAGCACCGCCTCCAGCTAAGGCGTTATAAAGCGAAGACTTGCCAGCATTAGGCAAACCAACAAATCCAAATCTTTCCATTTGAAAACCTTAAATAATAAAAAATCAGACAATTAGACTAAGACAAGGATAAGGTCTCTGCGCCCTAATGAGGTAGCCTGCCGTTATGTCGAAACGTACAAGTAAAAAGAAAACCAATGCAAGACGCAAAAAAGCTAACCATGGCCGCAAACCAAATATGGGCAGAAACAGCTAATTGGGGAAATCTCAATCAATAAATTGTTTATCTGATGAATAACTTCCGTTTATTTCTTATGCCGATCCTGGCAGTAGCACTTGCTATTGCAACAGGCGCGATAATAATTGCTCTTTCAGGCTCTTCACCAGTAGATGCTTATAAAGCTTTAATAGAAGGATCATTAAGTGACTCAAAAAGTATTGGAAGAACTTTAGAAAAAGCTACGCCTTTAGTTATGGGAGGTCTTGCTGTAGCTTTTGCCTTTAAGGCCGGACTTTTCAATATTGGAGGTCAAGGTCAACTAGTTTTCGGAGCTTTAATTGCTGGTGCTGTTGGATATGGAATTACTGGCCTTCCATGGATAATTCATACACCACTAGCTCTTTTAGCTGGTGCAATTGCCGGAGCTATGTGGGGAGCTATACCCGGGATTCTTAAAGCAACACGAGGCGCTCATGAGGTGATTACGACTATCATGTTGAATTTCGTTGCGTTGAATATGACTGACTGGCTCGCTTCAAAGGTATGGAGAGAAGAAGGAGTCATAGTTAGGACTCCCCATATCGAAAGCAGTGCAGAGATACCTAGATGGGGTGAACTGCCTGCTGGTTTCTTTTTGGCTGTAGTAATTGCCTTCTTATGTTGGTATTTGTTGCGTAGTACAACTTTTGGCTTTGAAATAAAATCGGTAGGTCTAAATCCGAATGCTGCCAGCTACGCAGGTATCTCCGTTAAAAAAATCATCATCATGACTATGGCAATTAGCGGTCTGCTAGCGGCTCTCGGTGGAGCAATTGAGACTCAGGGAGTTGTTGGAAGATATGAACCTGGATTTAATGCTGGTCTTGGGTTCGAGGGTATAACTATTGCTCTCTTAGCGAGAACTCACCCCTTGGCAGTTATACCGGCGGCAATTCTTATAGGAGCAATGGAAGCGGGGGGTTCAATGATGCAATTTAAAGCTGATGTATCCCCAGAAATTACTGACATTATTCAGGCTTTAATTCTGATCTTCGTGGCCACACCAATAATAGTTAGATGGTTCTTAAGTCAGAAAGAAGCGAATGAGCTTTCTGTTTCGACCACTTGGGGTTCATAATGAGTGAAAACCAAACAAGAGATATTGGAAAATTCTTTTTCAATAAGAGATGGTGGATTCTAACTACTGTACTTCTTGTGTTTTTTACACTCTGGACAGCAGAATTTCAGCAGGCAAATACCACCTCTGTTCTAGTTAGTACTCTTAGGCACTCTACTCCTCTAGTGCTTGGCGCTATGTGCGGGCTTTTATGTGAACGATCCGGCGTCATCAATATTGGAATTGAAGGACAAATGTTGATGTCTGCTTGGGGTGGTTTTATGGTCGCTTCTTCATCCGGCAGTCTGCTACTAGGTGTCTTTGCAGGAATTGGTATAGGAATGATGATGGGTGGTGTATTAGCGGGCATTTCAGTCGGTTTACGTGGTGATCAAATAATTGCTGGGACTGTGATAAATATCGCCGCAATCGGGATAACAAGCTTCTTTTTCTCCTTAGGAAGAACACTTCCTTCAGGGAAAGCGCAAGTTATTAAAC
>DJLG01000131.1:0-131 GCA_002434915.1 Proteobacteria bacterium UBA6522 | reverse complement strand
CACTCCCTTCAGGAAAAGCACAAGTTATTAAACTTGGACCCTTGGCTGACATACCAGTCGCTGGAAGAGTTTTATTTTCTAATAAACCGATTACATATTTAACGCTCTTGATGATTCCAACTCTTTGGTTT
>DJLG01000077.1 GCA_002434915.1 Proteobacteria bacterium UBA6522 | reverse complement strand
GCAAAATGGTTACTTAATCAAAAAATAACTAGTATGTCTTTAAACCCTGATTCAGTTCTCGATACCTGGATTTATTTAGGTGATAACATAAATAAAAGTTAAATTTAAACTCTAAATATTAAAAAGATGATGACGATAAAACTTCAATTCTTTTATAGAATCGTAAATATCAGCTAAAGCAAGATGTGTAGATTGTTTCTCAAACTTACCACCAATTTCGGGAGTCCATAGGTTAGCTAAAATTTTCAGGGTGGATACATCAAGGTTCCGATAGTGAAAAAATGAAGCTAATTCTGTCATATACCTACTAAGAAACCGTCTATCTTGGCAAATTCCATTACCACACATAGGAGAAAACCCTTTATCAGTATACTGGCGAAGAAATTCAAGGGTTTGCTGCTCTGCTTCGGACTCATTCACATGACTATCTCGAACACGTTGGACGAGACCAGAATTATTGTGTTGCCTAGTATTCCACTCATCCATTGAATTCATAATAGAGTCACTTTGATGGATAGCCAGCACCGGACCTTCAGCAAGCACAACAAGATGCTTATCTGTGACGATTGTTGCTATCTCAATAATAAGATCAGTATCCGGCTTAAGACCAGTCATCTCAAGGTCTATCCAAATCAGGTTTTCTTTAGATTTCATTTTTTAATTCCATAAGAAGAATTGTAGCAGGGCAACACTATTTTTATAGCACTACGATTATGACAAAAGCTAGACATCCACATTATGAGTAAAACCGGCCTTATAATTGCTCGCTACAAACGCCATGCTCTTGTAGAAATAGCGTCGAATGAATCTTATCTTTGCCAATTTAAAAGTCGCTCTCTAAACCCAGTAGTCGGAGATAAGGTAACTTGGCATAAAGAAAGTAAGGATATCGGAACCATTGAGTTTATAAATACTCGGTCCTCAGAACTTAAACGGATTAATAGTAAAGGGAAACCAGAAACCATTGCTGCTAATCTTACCCAATTAGTAATAGTGATTGCAGAAACCCCCACCCCTGACTGGTTTTTATTAGATCGTTACTTGGTGGCTGCCGAACTGGCTTATCTACAAGCTACAATTATTTTTAATAAAGTAGACTTAACTAAAACATTACCTTCTACATACCACAGTTACGAAAACCTTGGCTATCCTATTTCAACGACTAGTGCCCATACAGGAATTGGGATTCCCGCTTTTTCAGAAAACATGGTTAGTCAGCGCAGCGTCGTTATTGGACAATCTGGAGTAGGAAAATCATCTCTTATTAATGTGCTTATGGATGATAATATTCAGAAAACTGGAAATCTCTCAAAAAAATCGAACTTAGGTAAACATACAACCACAACAGCTACCCTTCATCGACTACCAAATGGTGGTGAGCTTATTGATTCTCCAGGTGTAAGAGATTACGCACCATATATTGAAAAAAACCAACAAATCCAACAAGGTTTTTGTGAGTTTTCAGCCCTTAGCCAAAACTGTCGTTTTAGTAACTGTAAGCATTTAGCTGAACCAGATTGTGCAATAAAAATAGCAGTAGATGATGGAAAAATTACCTCAAAACGCTATAGAAGCTATAAGCAACTTTTTGAACTTCAAGCGTCATTCAAAAGCCATCGAAATTAATAGCTAAATATTTAGCCAAGGCCAGGTTTCATTTGACGTCCAGCTAACATATGCATATGCATATGATAGACCACCTGCCCACCTTGCTGGTTTGTATTAACTACAACACGGTACCCTTCTAAATTGTTACTTGCAGCCAAATACTTGGCCGTTAAAAACAATTTGCCAGCCATATCTATATTCTCAACACCAAGATCATTAAGCGTTGAAATATGTATTTTAGGTATAAGCAACACATGAAAAGGTGCCTGTGGATTAATATCTTTGAACGCTAAAATCTCATCATCTTCATAAAGGCACTCAGAAGGCAACTCATGTGAGATGATTTTACAAAACAAACATGTTGAGGAAGACTTATTTCTCATGCTTAGTTGATTGTATGTGCGATATATCCTTATTAGGAAGTTCTGCGTCCATCTCTCGTCGACCAACTAATGCACGTGAAAGCGTGCCACCATCAATAAATTCAAGCTCCCCGCCAACTGGTATTCCATAGGCTATTCTAGTTGCATGAGCACCTGCCCGCTGTGCCATTGATGCAACTATATTAGCAGTTGCATCACCTTCCACAGTCACGCTAGTTGCCAATACCACTTCAGAAATCTCCCTCTGTTTCAATTGCTCTTCTAGGAGATCCAAACCTAATTCCTTTGGACCAATACCATCTATTGGCGATAGATGTCCCATAAGGACAAAGTAATTCCCAGAATATGCTCCTGATTGCTCAATTGCTATAACATCAGCGGGCGTCTCTACCACACAGAGCTTAGTAGCGTCACGCCGATTACTAGTACAAAATCCACAATAAGTATCCTCTGTCAACATTCGGCAACGTTCACAATTAACTACTAACTGACTAGCATCCTTTAGGGATTGAGAAAGCTGTAGCGCTCCATCCCTATCCTTATCTAAAAGAAAAAAGGCCATTCTTTGCGCTGACTTTGCCCCTACTCCAGGCAAACACTGCAAAGTCTTAATAAGCTGTTCTAACAATGGAGAATAACCTTCAGACATATTTTTTCTTATTGGTTGCTAGATTGGAAGTTTCATGCCTGCAGGTAAAGATAACCCACCTGTTAACCCAGAAAGTTTTTCTTGGGTCGTGCGTTCAACCTTTCTTATAGCATCATTTAAAGCTGCAGCAACAAGGTCCTCAAGAATTTCTTTATCATCACTTAACAAATCACTCTCAATATCAAGTCCTATAACATGATGTTTACATGTCATACGCACCTTGACCATACCTCCTCCAGACTCTCCTAAAACCTCAATAGAAGCTAGTTCATCCTGTGCCTTTTGCATTGTTTCTTGCATTTGCTGCGCCTGTTTCATCAGTTGCCCAAGACCAAGACCCTTCATACGACTTCTCTCCCTTATTGCTTTATATCACTGCTATGAGGTTGAATACTGTCTGCCTCAACAATAGCATCAAATGCTTTTTGCGCCTCCTTAATAGCGGGATCGCTGCTTATAGCTTCTCTTGCCTCACGCATAAGCTTGTTCTCTCCTGCTACCCTTATCTCAGCCGGCGTACCCACACTTGCATCACCAATCTCAATTGAAACAACCAACTTGCGACCTAATCGTTGTGCTAATGCTTCTTCTAAACGCCCTCGGACTTGATCTGTATTGAGATGGGCATGCTCAGCAGCAAGAATAAGAGCTATTTTATTGTTCACATAATCATTGAGTACACATTGCTCTGCCAATTGACGTGCAGCTCCACGCACATCTGACTCGCTAAGTAATTGACCCCAGCGTTGAGGGTCCACTTTAGGAGCTACAACCTTGGAATCTCTGTTTGCAGAGGTCGGCTGTACTTTAGATCTACCATCTTGAACAAATCCAGATTCCTTTTTAGGAAACTGATCAACAGAAACGGACTCCTTTGGAGATACACTTTTTGTAAGGTCTTTTTTTGACCTCTCTGGCAAACCTGGAAGAAATGCAAGCATACGTAGCAATATCATTTCAAATGCTGATCGAAAATCCCGACAAACATCAAGATCACGTCGACCTTGCAAAGCAATCTGGTAATAAAGCTGTACATCTTCCGGAGCAAGTTGATTAGCAAGGATAGAAAGCCCTTCATCCTGCTCATCTTCATCAGGCACTCCAATAAGCTGGATAACAGCTATCTTCTGCAGAAAGGTCATTAGTTCATCCAATACCAATCCATAATCAGGTGCCCGTTCATCTAACACAATGACTTCGTTCATCAATACAGCACCATCACCTTGAATAAGTCCTTCAATGATTCGTTTAATGTGTCCTGTATCAACACTCCCAAGCATTGTGCTTACAGAGTCTAAGCTTATATCACCTCCGCTAAAAGCTATTGACTGGTCAAGCAAACTCAAAGCATCCCGCATACTACCTTCAGCAGCTTTAGCAATAGCGACTAAAGCATCTGGTTCACTATCAACTCCCTCCTCCACACAAATCTTGTTGAGCTGATCACAAATCTCTCTGACTCGTATTCGTTTTAAGTTGAACTGCAAACATCGTGATAATACTGTAGCAGGCAACTTTTGAGGATCAGTAGTAGCCAATAGAAACTTAATATGTGGTGGAGGTTCTTCCAGAGTTTTTAGCAAAGCATTAAAAGAATGGTTAGAAAGCATATGAACTTCATCAATTAGGTAGACCTTAAACCTTCCATCAGTCGGCATATATTGCACGTTATCCAAAAGCTCACGAGTATCTTCAACTTTAGTTCGAGATGCAGCATCAACCTCAAGCAAATCAACAAATCTACCTTCATCAATAGCCAGACAGGTATCACACTGGCCACATGGCTCAGATACAACGCCATTTGTACAGTTCAAGGCCTTAGCAAAAATACGAGCAAGAGTGGTTTTACCAACCCCTCTTGTTCCAGCAAAAAGGTATGCATGGTGTAATCGCTCAGCCGACAGGGCATTTACCAATGCTTTTACAACATGCTCTTGACCAACCAATTCTTGAAATTTTCTAGGTCGCCATTTTCGCGCAAGGACGGTATAACTCATCTATTTATCCAGTACACAAGAAAAATTTAGGTCCGCGCCAGCTCATCTCCGGCACCCAATTTGACCGCTGCCGCTGCTCCCTTCCGGGCCTGACGGGGTTCACGGCTAATCGTCGCGGGAGAACCGACGCGGACGAGCTTACTTTAACAGTCTGTATCAATAGACGCACAAAGAAAAACAGAAAACTCAAGAAATAATGATAGGAAAAACTATAACTTTTCTAGATTATTATCTTAAAACAATGTTTTTAAAATAATTTTATTTAAAAATCACCAGCCTATGAATGAAGCATGATAAGTACCCAATTTTTAATGGAAATGGCCTTAGTCGCACTTAAGCTCTAGAATTCAAATTAATAAGTGGAGAGGTGGCCGAGTGGTCGAAGGCGCTTGCTTGGAAAGCAAGTGTACGTCTCAAAGCGTACCGTGGGTTCGAATCCCACTCTCTCCGCCAAGTTTTTATATTTATAAATAAATTATAAAATTTAGTGGGTTGATATTTTTTCAAAGAACAGGTGAATTTGATGTCTAACTATGAAGAGCAACTAAAAAAAATCCGCAGTGCTGACGGCTTTATTGCTGCGCTTGACCAAAGCGGTGGTAGCACACCAAAAGCACTCCAACTATATGGTGTTGAAGGTAATGCATATAATAATGATGAAGAAATGTTCAAGGTTGTTCATGAGATGCGTACTAGAATCGTTACTAGCCCAGCTTTTGATGGGTCTAGAATTCTTGGGGCTATACTCTTCGAGAATACACTTGATAGAGATATAGAAAATATCAATTCAGCTAGTTACCTTTGGAAAGTAAAAAATGTTGCTCCATTTTTAAAGGTTGATAAAGGGTTAGCTGACGAAATCGATGGCGTACAAATATTGAACCCAATGCCAGATCTATTGCAACTACTGGATAAAGCTAAAGCAAAAAATGTATTTGGTACAAAAATGCGGTCTGTAATCAAATCTGCTAATCCAAACGGAATCGAACAAGTGGTTGAACAACAATTTTCTATCGGGAAACAGATAATTTCTATGGGTCTAACACCCATTATTGAACCTGAAGTAGATATCCATTCAGCTGATAAAGCTGAAGCAGAATCATTACTTAGACAGCAATTATTGACTCATCTGAATAGTTTATCGGAAAAGGAAATGGTCATTTTCAAACTGACACTTCCCGAGGAAAATAATTTCTATGAGGACTGCCAGAAACACCCTAATCTATTAAGACTTGTAGCGCTATCCGGAGGTTATCCTCGTGAGGAAGCAAATCGCAGATTAAACGCTAATCACAGCATGATAGCCAGCTTCTCACGAGCATTAACAGAAGGTTTAAATGCCCAACAGTCAGCTGATGAATTCAACTCAATGTTAGACTCTTCAATTCAATCAATATTTGATGCATCTCGAACATAATGTGAAATAGATAAATACGGTATGTTGCTTTTGAAAGATTAGATGCAATATTTAGGCTGACAAAAACCAAATGCACACCATATCTTGCTGAAAGATGACACAACTTAATTCAGCACAAATTCTCGCTTTTACACAAAAGCATCAATTGCCAGATGACTTCTATAAAGTTATCGACAATCATTACCTTCCATTAGCTCATTGGCTAGCAGACACCAAATTAGATGGCACGGAAATTATTGGTATTAGTGGAGCTCAAGGAACCGGAAAAACGACACTTGCCGACTTTCTTAAACTAGCGCTAGAAACCCAAAATGGATTATCTATAGCTACACTATCTCTTGATGATTTTTACTTTAGACGTTCAGAACGTAAAAATTTAGGTAAAAAAATTCATCCGCTTCTCCAAACTCGCGGTGTTCCTGGCACACATAACCTAAAATTATGCAACCAGGTTATAACAAATCTGCAGAGATTAGAAAAAAATAATACTTTACAGCTTCCCCGGTTTGATAAAGCACAAGATGACCGGTCCCCTCGTAAAAACTGGCCTTTTGTAACTGGACCTATAGATATAATAATTCTTGAGGGATGGTGCCTAGGTAGTCAACCTCAAGATGCCAACTCACTTTTGAAACCATTAAACAAGCTAGAAGAAATTCAAGATCCCGACATGGTATGGAGAACTTATGTAAACGATCAACTCCAAACAAACTATTCAGAACTATTTAAATCATTCGATAAGCTTATTTTTCTCAAAGCACCGGGAATTAAAGCGGTACATAATTGGCGTCAGGAGCAAGAGGCTAAGCTAGCTCAAAAATCAAACTCTCTTAACACGGAGATAATGGATGAGTCCCAAATGAGTGAATTCTTGCAACACTATGAAAGGCTAACAAGGGAAAATCTTAATCATTTATCATTATTAGCGGATGTAACTATGGATCTTAACGAATACCACCATGTTACAAGCACATTTTATAGAGAAAAAGGCTAGATATATTTTTTACCCAGGAAGACCTTCCTCATAAAAAGTAGGAGGTTCCTCAGTACATACTTCAAAAATGGCAATAGCTCCAGCCTCACCACTATCTATAGGGATTTGTAGTGCGTTTGTTTGATCTGGTGAATCCAAATCATCAGGGATTGTAAGCAAACCAATATCACCACTATCTAAATAACGCTCCTGGTCCAAACAACGCATCTGTGCCTGATTAAGGCCGCATCCGCCACACCAAAATGAAATAAATAAAATAACTGCACACTTACGTCCCATTACTGAGAAATGCCTCCGACACCTGCTTTAACCATAGACTCAATAAGGTTTTTTTGATGTTCTTCAGATAACATAGTTAATGGCAATCGTATCCCATTTTCTATAAACCCCATTTGAAACATGGCCCACTTCACAGGTATGGGATTACTTTCAATGAACATAGCGTGATGAAGCGAACGAAGCTTTTCATCAATCAACTCAGCTTCTAGCTTATTTCCAAAACGAGCCGCATCACAAAGTAGTCTGATTTGATCAGGAACAACATTTGCCGTAACTGAAATAACTCCATGCCCACCCCTCAACATAAAATCACTCGAAGTTAAATCATCACCGCTTAACAGAGAGAAATCTGACCCGCAAGCATGCCGTAAAATTTCCACTCTATCTAAATCACCTGTCGCGTCCTTGATCCCCACAATATTGTTATGAGCTGATAATCTCACCACAGTATCTGATTTCAAATCGACACCTGTTCGACCTGGAACATTGTATAGAATAATTGGCTTATCTACGTTGGTAGCAATCTTAGTGAAGTGCCTAAACATGCCTTCCTGAGTTGGTTTATTATAATAAGGCGTAACTATAAGAAGACCATCAATTGGCAAAGTAGCCGCTGCTATTGATAAATCAAGCGTCTGCTCAGTGGAATTTGATCCTGTCCCAGCAATAGTGAGCGCCCTACCATCCACTAGCTGACAAGCCTGCTGAATCAAACTTAAATGTTCTGCTCTACTTAAGGTGGCGGACTCACCAGTCGTACCGGCAATTATAAAAGCCTCTGTACCTGCACTCAGATGAAACTCAATTAGTTCTGCGAGTCGACTTTCATCAACTCTGCCAGATACATTCATTGGTGTCACCAAGGCCACCATACTACCGCTAAAAATCATCTCTACCTCACTAAAAGCTGGTCGCGATGGTACTTATACGTTCTCCAGCGTGCAACCACATAGCTTAAGAAGATACGCCTTCATACATTACACACCCTCTTTATCAAGGTAAACTGAACATCTTAAGAAGCTTAGCAGGGCCAGGTCCAGATGGAACAGCACATGGTCGTATCTGCCATTGGCAGCAATAAAATAAAGGTTGTTTTAAACCTCACAAAACTAATTCTAGACTGTGGCGGTAGCATTACAGAAAGTCGCATGACTGTACTTGGGGATGAATTCGCAATGTTACTGTTAGTATCTGGGAATTGGCACTCGATGAGCAGAATGGAGCAAAACCTAGAGCGCTTAGCCGAAACTAATGGGCTAATCATTCAGGTAAGACGAACAAAATCTAAGAAACTACGAAAAGACCTATTACCTTATGCAATAGATCTGGTATGTCTCGATCAACCTGATATCGTTCATAAAATCGCACAGTTCCTTGCCCAACGGAACATTGAACTTGGAGAAATTACAACAAGGGGTTATACAGGGGCACGTACTGATACCCCCATGTTTTCAGTACATATATTTATTAACATACCTACAGCATTACACCTCTCAACACTTAGAGAAGAATTCATGGAGTTTTGTGATCAACTCAATTTCGATGCTGTCTTAGAGCCAGTAAAGAATATTTAAGTTTATGGAGAATTTTTAAATGAGCTTAGTAAAAATAAATAAAAAAATACCCGAATTCAGCGTAAGCACTACAGCTGGTCAAATACAATCTAAAAACCTCCAAGGAAAAAATGTAGTGCTTTATTTTTACCCAAAAGATAATACTTCAGGATGCACACAACAAGGACAGGATTTCCGAGACAAGCACACTTTATTTCAAAAGCAACAAACAATAATCCTTGGGGTATCACGTGACAGCTTAAGTTCTCATGAAAAATTCAAGGAAAAACAAAATTTTCCTTTTGAACTAATTTCAGACCAGGACGAAAAACTCTGTACACTCTTTGACGTTATCAAAGAAAAAAGCATGTATGGTAAAAAATATCTAGGCATCGAGCGAAGTACCTTTCTTATTGATGAAAAAGGTACACTACGACAGGAATGGAGAAAAGTTAAAGTTAAAGGTCATGTTGATGAAGTTCTTGCTACAGTTAAAAACCTATAAAGCACTCCTCTATAAAAACGTTAGTTAGATATACAAATGCGTCATTCTATAAAGATAATCTTGGCTTTGACTTATTGCGCAACTGCGATTGCGCAAGACATAAACTTACCTGATTTTGGAAGCCCCGCAGACTCTGTTTTAAACAAAACTGAAGAAGCGAAGATCGGTCGTAGGGCCTTTCTACAACTCAGAAGTTCAGGCGCAATTATGGATGATGCGCTAGTTACCGAATACATCAAAACACTAGGAGCACAGCTAGTTGGACATGCTAATGATGGGACCCAGGACTTTGAATTTTTCATGGTTGATAATGATGCTATTAATGCTTTTGCTATGCCTGGGGGCTTCATTGGTATACATGCCGGACTAATAATAGCAAGTGAAAATGAAAGTGAAATTGCAGGTGTTTTAGCGCATGAAATAGCTCATGTAACCCAGCGTCATTTAGCAAGGCGAGTCTATGACAATCAAAAAACTGGCATGTTATCTATGGCCGCAGCGATTGCTACAATGATTCTTGGTGTAACAACTGATATTAGAGGGGACGCAATTGGAGGACTTGTAACTGCTACTCAAGCGGCAGCGATGCAACGTCAAATAAACTTCACTCGTGCTAATGAACATGAGGCTGATCGCATCGGCATAAGAACACTTTCTTCAGCTGGCTTTGATCCATCAGGGATGGGCAGTTTTTTTGAAAAACTTTCTAGACGATATGGTTCCAGTGGACCTGCTATGCTACGCACCCATCCTGTTACCACCGAACGTATTGCTGAAGCTCGTGATCGAGCTAGATTATTACCCAACAAGATAGTTGATAGCAGCATCAACTATGAAATTATAAAGGCCAGAATGGACGTTTTACGCGCTCCTAATGGTGAAGTAGCATTTAATATTTTTCGCGCTCGATTGCAAGAAGACAATCAAAATATTGGTAATCGTTATGGCATGGCACTTAGTCTATCCAGAATAGGACTAGATGATGATGCACAACGCCAGTTTGAAAAGTTAACTGAAGAGCATCCTAGTGTGATCGCCTTTCGAATTGGCGAAGCTGAATCCCAGCTAAAAAACGGTCAAGTCGATGCTGCACTTGAAACTTATGACAATGCTATCAAGCTCTTTCCTAGAAATGTACCACTTACAAATAGTTATACAGATGCCCTGATCTTGGCTGGTCGCGCTGAAGAGGCACATAATATTCTACTAGACTTGCTTAATCACTCATCCCCAACACCAGAACAGTTTCGCCTTATAGCACAAGCAGCAAATGCCTATGGAGATATGGGTAATGCCCATCACTATATGTCTCACTACTATTCAAGCGTCGGTAACTATACTGACGCACTTGCCCAGATACAGATGGCACTAGAATCGCCAGATTTAAATACTGTTGACCGAGCAAGGTTTGAATCTGAACTTTTAACTTATGAGGCAAGTAGCGAGGAATAGTTATCAGAGGCTAAATCAGCTAGATTTATAGTCGCTAATTTGTCTAACCTGAACTGATTAGTTCTCACCTTGAGCCTAAAAATATAACAAAACCTTTGAGCCTTTCCTAAAAGAGTACTAATATAGTACTCTTTTACTCTTTAGGAGAGCTCTCTTATGCTTAAAATGAGCAAGCTCACCGACTATGGGACACTTGTCTTAGCAGAGCTATCAGTGGATGAAGGCAGACTATTAAGCGCTCATAAAGTGGCTGAAAGTACCCATTTGAATCAACCAACAGTTAGCAAGCTCCTCAAAGCCCTAAACCAGGCGGGGTTGGTTGTATCTCAGCGCGGTTCTCAAGGTGGCTATGCCCTTGCAAGGCCCCCAGAAGAGATAAGTGCTGCTCAAATAATCGATGCCCTAGAAGGCCCAGTGGCAATTACTGAATGTAGTTCAGGTCATGGTCTTTGTGACCTAGAGTCAGTTTGCCGCGTAGGGAGCGCCTGGCAACGTATCAATATTAAAATTCGGCAGGCTTTGGAAGAAGTTAGCCTAACTGATCTCCAGTATAGCTCTGAGCCCCCTGCCGGCCAAAACTTCAGGGCTACTTTAAAACCATATTCAAAACTTTCATAAAGCATATATCATGATAATGAGAACTGAAGATAAAGAATTTTCTGATCTTGTAAAGCAAAAATATCAGCATGGATTTGTGACTGATATTGAGCAAGAACTAGTCCCACCTGGGCTAGATGAGGATGTTGTTCGCTTAATTTCCAAAAAAAAAGGAGAGCCCTTATTTCTAACTAACTGGAGATTAAAGGCTTATAGACATTGGCTTACGATGGATGAGCCTACCTGGGCTCATGTTAAATATACACCTATAGATTATCAAAGCATTTCTTACTTTGCTGCCCCAAAAAACCTAGATGATGCACCTAAAAGTCTTGATGAGGTTGATCCAGCATTGCTTGAAACTTATGACAAGCTTGGCATTCCATTACATGAACGAGCTAGGCTTGCTGGGGTGGCTGTTGATGCTGTCTTTGATAGCGTCTCTGTAGCAACAACATTTAAAGAAAAACTGGGTGAAGCTGGCGTAGTTTTTTGTTCTTTTTCAGAAGCAGTCAAAACCCATCCTGAACTAATAGAAAAATATTTAGGTAGTGTAGTACCACAACGTGATAATTTTTTTGCGGCGCTAAATTCAGCTGTTTTTAGCGATGGTTCATTTGTATATATTCCAAAGGGTGTCCGTTGTCCTATGGAGCTGTCAACTTACTTTCGAATAAATGCAGCTAATACTGGTCAATTTGAAAGAACACTTATAATTGCAGATGAAGGTAGCCATGTCAGCTATCTGGAAGGATGCACAGCCCCAATGCGTGATGAAAATCAACTGCATGCAGCAGTTGTTGAATTAGTCGCTTTGGAGGATGCAGAAATAAAGTATTCCACCGTACAAAACTGGTACCCCGGAGATGAGAATGGCGTTGGAGGGATATATAACTTTGTTACAAAACGTGGGGACTGCCGTGGAGCAAACTCAAAAATATCTTGGACACAAGTAGA
>DJLG01000126.1:12814-23352 GCA_002434915.1 Proteobacteria bacterium UBA6522 | reverse complement strand
AAGATTGATCAGGTTGGAAAGGAAGCTGGGATTCAGCAATTTCGTGAAACTCAGAGGCTATATCGCAGAGATACTATTGACCTTGTTCAGATTTTTAGCTTGATTGATTTAGATACACAGTGGGAAAACTTAAAGCAATGGAAGGCAGAAGGACATGCCAGATATATTGGCGTTACCGTTTCTGAATATCGACTTTATGAGCAACTTGAAGAGTTTTTAGGTCGCGAGACACCCGACTTTGTTCAGATGAACTACTCAGTCTCAGAAAGGCGTGCAGAAGAACGCTTGTTGCCCCTTGCAGAGGATATGGGGCTAGCGGTTCTTCTTAACCGTCCCTTTATGAATGGAGCATATTTTCAACGTTTACAAGGACAGCCACTCCCAGATTGGACAGAGGAGTTCGACTGCGAAAGCTGGGCCCAGTTTTCTTTGAAGTACATACTTTCTCATCCAACTATTACATGTGTGCTTACGGAAACTAGTAGCCCTGATCATATGGCAGAGAATGCTAGAGCCCCGCTTGGGCGTATGCCTAATGCTGAAGCTAGGGAACGCATGAAAATTTTTATTGATCAGATCTAAAATGATTCTGCAATGTATAAATAAATTTTTGCGTGTTAAGTGCAGTTTTTGCTGGTGGATATATATATTAAATATGCGCCAATTTTTTATTTCTGACTCAATGTCACCTGCTATAAAATATAGCTGATAACTTGTTAATGAGTTTAATTTAAAGTTTTTGGAAACTATAAATGCCAAACCTTCTGGTTGCCGACAATCAGGTTGAATATGAGCAGACTGGAGCAGGACAAGATTTGATCTTGTTACCAACGCTTCTGGCAGAAATGACGGTTTATGATGAGGTGATTGACTATTTAAGTAGGCAGTTTCGTGTTACTCGTATAAATTTCCCTGGTTTTGGTTCGTCACTAGGCCCAATTGGTCAAACAATTGAATCATATGCTGATCTAACTGCAGCAACAATGAAGGCTTTATTATTGCCGACTGATGCTCATTTGGTAGGTAATGGTTTTGGGGGCTTTGTTGCTAGCACTCTCGCGATTCGTCATGGGGTCAGCTTTGATAAATTAGTACTGGTTGACACGGGCGCTGGTTTTCCTGAGCCAGCAAAAGAAGCGTTAAGAGTTTTAGCGAATAAGGCCATAAATGAAGGAATGAATTCGGTTCTGGATGCCGCTATTAAAAGAATGTTCCCTGAGGATTTTATTGTTGAGAATCCGTCTATTATGAACCGACGACGACATTATCTTGCACAGGCCGATCCAAGTCTTTTTGCGAATGCTGCGCTTGCACTTACGTTTTTAGATAATAGACCAAAATTAAGTGAAATTAATAATCCCACATTAATTGTTGTTGGCCTCGCTGATGCAACAACACCACCTGCTCTTTCATATGAGCTTAAGGCAGGAATTTCAGGTTCTATTCTCCAGGAACTGCCACAAATTGGGCATTGCCCGCAACTTCAAGATCCAACAGCATTTTTGAATGCTGTAGTCCCTTTTTTAAATTCTTGAAGCTAAATTGAAGTTTGCTTAGTAAAGCAACTGTATAATGATGATCTAACAAAAGCGCAGGACTTTGCGAATGAAATTATCCAATTTTTTTGCTGTATTGTTTTTTATGGTAGGACTTGGAGTGTCAATGCAGCCGTTGCAGGCTCAACCAAATTTAGATGATATGTTTCTTAATGAAGACTCTGATTCTTTCGATCCAGGTTTGCCTATAGGCACTGACTTTCCATCTATAAGAGCAATATATAGGGGCCAGGAGATTAATGATGTTCAATCATTTTATGAGGAAAAAGGGCTAGTTGTTTTTGCAATTCGTTCCGTTGATTGGTGACCTTTTTGTAGAGCGCAACTCGTGCAGTTGCAAAACTATGCAGAAGATTACGAAGAGGCTGGTATTGGTATGGTCGTCATAACTTATGATTCACCTGATCTCCAGGAAGAGTTTGTTAATACAGGCAATTTAACTTATCAGTTTATTTCTGATATTGACGCTACGACTATGAATGCTTTAGGCATACTAAATGAACAATATTCACCAGGAGATCCTGCCTATGGAATTCCTCATCCTGGAGTTTTTGTTATTGACTTGAATAATGAAATAGTTGGTAAGATATTTATTGAAAGTTTCAGAGAACGCGTGGATGGCGAAGGTACTTTGAATTATGCATTACAGATGCTAGAGACAGAAAGCGAATAATGCTAATAGTAAAAAGACCGATTTATTACGCGATAAACTATTGAAATAATTAATTTTATATATGGTGATGTAGCTCAGCCGGTTAGAGCGGCGGATTCATAACCCGCAGGTCGGTAGTTCAAGTCTACCCATCACCACCATCTTTATCTTTTGCAGATCGGCAGTTTAAGTCTACTTATCACTACGATTTATAAGTAAAGCTATGATTTATATAGCTTTTAAATTTTAATTATAAGTTTTTATGCGCTATTTAAGAACGCTCATTCTTTTTAATGAGTATGGCAAAAAATGGTCTTAGCTGTACTAAAAATTTGCCAAAGATCAGTATTGATCTAGCCCTTCTGTTAGTTCAATTCGAACTCCTGAGGGGTCCGTGAATGCCGCAACTTTAACTGCGATGTTCTCAATTTCACGAAACTCGACATCAAACTCAATACCTTTATTGACAAGGTTTTGGTAGAAGGCTTCCAGGTTATCAATTTCAAAACCAATATGATCTAAGGATCGACCACGGGTTGGTGCCGTTTCCAAGTCAGTCCATTCCCCATTCGGTAGGGCGAAGCTCATATTCATTCCTGGCACATTTGTCGTAGTCTCAATTCTTCCACGTGGTCTAATTTCAAGATCAAAAACATCTACATACCAGTCGAGCAATTCAACAAACATAGGAGTGCGATAGTGTATGTGATAACCGGAGACTTCTACGTTTAATCCTTGGTCCTCTTGAAGTTCAACCCATACACCATCCGGCATAGTGACATATCCGTTTGGAACGCCCTCAGAGCCAATAAACTCCCTATCAACTGTATAACCAGCTGCGCGCCAATCTGCTAAAAAATCTTCAATGTTTCGTACCTTGAAGCCAATGTGATCCATTACTGAGCCTGCTGTGCCTCCACTAGATGCGCCTTCCTCTAAGATGATAAAAAGATTCGGAAAGCGAATAGCAGTTAGTCCTCTATCCGCTAATCCGCTTTGTTGGCTTACAACACCACCAAAGTGATCAACCCAAAGTTTAGTATGAAGTTCTGGATCGGTAACCTTTAGATGAACATGACCAAAAGCAATGCCAGAATCACTTGGTACCGCAAGTTGACCATAGCTTGGGTTAATGAAAAAAATTAAGGAAATCCAACCAAGTAGCCTCATGATTAATCCTCCTAGATTACCGTAGTCTTACTTATATTTTTATTAGATGTAGATTGTATTGCATTGATACCGAATACAGCCAGACAAAGCCCATATTACATACTAAGATTTTTTAGCTACTAATTGTGCAAGTGCTGCGGTACGACCATCAGGATCTTTAATAAGGCCTTCATTATAAGAGAGAACTTTTAGTTCTTTAGCTGCATCATAAAGTGATTGGGGTGGAATCCGGAATTTAGGGTTTTTTGGGCCAATAACTTCTTTATTTGTAACTAGGTGTTCTTCTACGATCAGGTGCCCGCCTACTTTAAGAGCTCTATAAAGGTTTCTGATTAAAGATAAGTTGGTATATCGAATCATAATCGCAAGGTTGTATTCATCATCTATAAGATAATCACCTTGATTCTGAGTATCTCCACAATCTTGATGGAAACAGGTTATAGGCAATTTTTTCGAATTTGATTTTTTTTCTAAGAGTTCGAGAGCGACTTCTGAAATATCAAAAGCATCAACTTGCCAGCCGTGTTGCGCTAGATAGATAGAGTTTCTACCAGTACCGCTTGCAATATCTACTGCTCGTAACTGGCGTGTATGGTTCTGTAATTTTGGTAACCATTCAGTTAATAGTGCACTGGGATGGGTGCGGGTTCCATATGCACCCTTCTGGTAACGCTCATTCCATTTTTTTTGACTGCTTGTATTCATAAATAAAATCACTAATAAGTTTTTATATTCTTATTGTCGATATTTCAGTTAAAAGTAGTTGATTAGATAGCATGATAAATCTTCAGATGATTAACTGATATATTGCCCTTACCGTTTATATTTATTTGTCGATCTGGATTTTTTTAAAAATAGTTTTTTTAGCTTTATGTGGAAATTTAATGGAGGTTTGGCTATGGATACAAGATACTTTTTACCGATAGTTTTTGTCAGTGTCATCTTGGGGGCTGACATAACTACTAAATCTTATGCAGCA
The DNA here is from genome assembly GCA_002434915.1 of Proteobacteria bacterium UBA6522. Taxonomy (GTDB): domain Bacteria; phylum Pseudomonadota; class Gammaproteobacteria; order Steroidobacterales; family Rariloculaceae; genus UBA6522. The sequence continues at coordinate 18,995 of DJLG01000126.1, read as the reverse complement.
GAAGCCGACTATCTTATGTTGCCTGCATTATCAGCACAGAGCGTTCCAGCTGATATTCATGAAGACTCACGAGCACGTCTTCCGATGGTTCGAAGAGATAATCTAGATGTAACCGGACAAAATGCTTTTGATACTTATGTTACACCTGGAACAGGTTATGAAACTGGACTGAGTGGGCCTATCGGCATGTTAATGAATAGTCCTGTTCTTGCCGAAGCCATGTTTGATGTTCGTAATCGTGTTCGTTACGGGTCCGCAAAGGATCAACGCCTAACTGAATTGACTATTATTACGACAGCTCGCGAGGTGGATAACCAATATATTTATACATCCCATGAACCAGCAGCTAGAAGAAATGGATTAGAACAGGAAATTATTGATATTGTCCGGTTCCGTGAACCATTGGATGATTCAATTGAGATTTCTGGTCTTGGCGAAGAAGAAAGCACTATCATAAAAATTACACGGGAAGCCATAAATGAAGAGAAGGTTAGTTCTGAGACCTTTATGAAAGCTGTTGAACTCTTTGGTAATGAAGGTGTTATGGACTTAGTTGGATTAATTGGTTATTACAATTTTATGGCAATCACTATCAGATCATTCGACATACATAGAAATAATGATAGCGAGCTATTACTGCCGATAAAACGCTAGTAGCCAATTATGATTAATGGGTGTATTTCTTATTAGCAGCTAGTTAAACGCCGAATGCGAAAATACGAGATTCTACCGATTCCCGCGGCGCTACATTTGTATCAGAACCTTCTGGATCAAAAGCCGTGTGGACGCACCAGCGGGCTCGTCCATCCTTTCGGGAGTCATATGTCTTAATTAAAAGAACCTCATCGGGAGTCATATTTGGGAAATATATCCATCGTTGATGTGGGTTAAAACGAACCACAAAAATTTCTCCTATACGCTCTTTTGATTTGCGTTCTGCACAGACTAAATTTTCTGGAGAGACGCTTTGAGCATCACAAACTGCTAAAGGAAAAGATTTAACCTCTTTAATTGGTCGCCATATATTTATGATGCAAAAAGGTTTTTCTATTAATTTTTCAGTATCGGAACCCATAAAATCCCGTAGACGTTTTGGAGCCGAGTTGGGCGTATAGTCGTTGTGAATAACAGTTGTTGGCTCTCTACTGAGTTTCTGTTCTCGAAGTTTGCTGTCACCGGAACGGAAGGTATGGTCAAAAACGTATGCACTATCAGCGCCTGTTGCGTTTATGACTATTTCTTTGCATTCAGCCTCATATTTTTTTCTTCCAGATCCAGCGTCATATAAGTTTTCAACTGTGGTTGTATGGTTGATTAAGCTAAAGCCCTGTTTATCAATAGAAAAGGACTCCTGAAGTTCTCGTCCATTCAAGATATTAACTTGTTTCTTTTGATAGTTACCCGCTAGTTCTAGACGAGCTTCTGCGCCACCAATTGACGCTTGATATATTGGTTTTGGGCTGTTTTCAGCTAGGAAGGTGAGGAGTCCACGAGCACGCATAAGCACAGTTTTTATGTTCGTTAGTCAGGTCCAGGGGGGGCGCCCAGTCAATCCAATAAGATCCACCATACGTTGGCGAAGTTCTTCATTAGGCAGCAAACCTTGGCCCGCTTTTAAGTTATCTAATAGGTGGTTAGGGCTTGAAGTCGCCTGAAGTGCAACTGTTACGGCAGGATGCGACAAAATAAACTTCAAGAAAAATTGCCCCCAACTATGACAATCAAATTCAGTAGCCCAGTCAGGTAGAACCTTATTCTCTACATAAGGGAATAGGGCGCCTGCAGCGAATGGCCTATTAATAAAAACTGCCATTCCTCGGTCCATAGCTAAAGGCAGAATTACTTCCTCTGCTTTCCGTTCGGCAACGCTGTAATTGATCTGTACAAAGTCCAGTGGTTCACGCCGCATAATATCGATGAAATCCTCATAAAGTTCTTCACGAGATGCGGTAATACCAATGTATCGATAGATCCCTTGTGCTTTTCTTTCTTTGAGAATTGGAAGTTGAGTTTGCCAATCAGCCAAGCTGTGAACTTGCATGAGATCAATTTTCTCGACGCCCATTTTTTGTGGGGAAGCATCCATTTGACGGATACCCTGATCTCGGCCATCAGCACGTACCTTAGTAGCAACAAATAAATTATCAGGCAGGTCAATTTGTTGGGATAAATAACCAAAAGCAGCTTCAGAAGGACCGTAAGCTGGTGAAGAGTCCACGACAGTGCCGCCATTTTGGAAAAAAATCTCTATTACTTGCTTGAGCCGATCAAGTTCGGTTGGATTGTCAGCCACATCAAAAGTGCGGTAGGTGCCAAGCCCGATTACTGGCAGTCGTTCACCTGTTTTTGGAACCGTCCTCTGCATGAGCCCGTTCTGAGCATAGACTCGGTCTGGAGCAAGCGCTCCTAGCAAGCATAGCTGACTAGCATTCGCTAGAACCTGACGTCTGGAGATCATAGACTAGCGGTATTAATCTCGTTGTTGACGATATTCTTCAAGCCGTGTTTGGACTATTCGCATTCGTTCTCCAAACTGACCATTTCCCCCGCCAACTTCTGTACCGGCAGCGTTTGTTATGAATGTCCACTCGATCAGGTTATCACCAAATCGTGAAGGTCGACCCAATACCTGGACACGGTCTCCAGGCTTAAATTGATCATGAGTCCAGCCTGCACGGCGAAGATTAATGATACTGTCACCTTCAGCCATCCACGATTCTGTTTCACCCTGTTCATTTATCACATCTAAGTAGATGCGAGAGTGAGGATTAACTGGTCGGAACTCAGTCACAGTACCTTCGATTTCTATACGTTCATCGACTATGTAGTGAGCGGCAGGATTGTGATGAGCCATGGAAGAGATTGAAATTAATGCCATTCCACTAAAAATTACTAAGCTTTTACTAACCATGTTTAATTCCCCTTTTTACATTTCACCAGAGATTGATTCACATGGAGCATCTATCAGATTTACTTCAGGTGTGAAAATTCTAGTCCGCTCTAAAACAAGTGGTTCTTGAAACATCACAGGATCTATTAATGTGAATTGTCCATGTAGTCGCTTGCCATCCTCACTGAGTGTATAGCGTTCAACAGTACGTGCATTATCAGCATTATGAATATTTAACGCATCTTCAGCTATGCTCGCAGAGATATTTGCAGTATCAATGACTAATGTTGAGCCCTCATACCAGCCAATGGAATGTCCTATTGCGGTGAGTGGCCCATTCTCTGGGTGACCACGGCCATCCATATAAACTACTCGATCAGCTGCTAAATCTTCCGGACGAATTATGATTTGATCCTGGTTTTGCTCGATAAGAATTGGATCGTTATGGAGTATTGTTCTAAATACACCAAAGTACTCACATTGGATAGAAGGGTCATCTGCATGATCATAAATAGCTAGGTAGTCTATTTGCTCTTGTGTAAACAAGTCTCTAATAGCCAATCGATTGTAATCTCTAATGGCTTCTTCAATTTCCAGAGCCGACATATGATCATTTTCTGGGAGAAGGAGTTCACGAAGGTAATCATAGGTTTCTGATGTGCAGTTACAAGCAAATAAATCTTCGACCGTCCAGTCCGGATGTTCGATTGCCGTGACTGTTGTACTCCACATTCCGCCAATAGCTGGTGGTGATTCTTGTGCCGTTAAGATTCGAGTGTCTAGCAAAAAACCTAAAGCTAAAGCTATTAATATAAGGCTGCTAAGCCGTAACAGATGATTCTGAATCCTAAGGACATTTGTGTATCTCATCTTATCTCCTCAACTATTATTACAGTCGAACTTTAACTATATCCCCTTGTATAAAAGATGGGGGGTATATTTTCACTTACTGACTATTCGGATGAATCTGGTGTCCATGCTCCTGTGAATTCATCAGGTCTCCTAAGACGACCATCACTACTAATAGAAAAATCTGACTCCGGTTCTCCTGTAATAGGATCTTCTACACCAACATACTCATAACGGGTTTGAACCCTTGAATAGTTGCCTTCGGCGTCACTTTCATATCTAACCCGTCTTCCAATTTCATCAAGCATACCCAAAGACTGCTGAAACAGCCCTGGAGGTGGATAATCATCTGGAACTGTTCCCTCAAGAACATAGAGTCGACGATTAAGCATATAAAGTCCAATGAAGGAACGGGATGCATCAGCATGGAGGATTTGAATCTGATGTCCTGGCACGCCATCTACCTGCCCAAAGGCATCGTAAGTTATTTCGCCACTAGCACGCTTACGTATGTTCCATGCCTCATAAGCAATACTGCCCCTGATATCGCGCAAATGTCCTCGGCCTGTACAAGTATTAGGACTTACTATGTCATTTTCTGCTGCAATTTGACGGCAGAGAGTGATATGAGCCTCTTCAGCTGCCGTATAGTCCACAACAGTAATCGCATATTGGCTATTATTGCTTTGTGTGCTGTAAATACGGGCTGGAATGGTAGCACCAGACTCGGTGACATAGTCACTCTCTATTACCTCAGGGTCTCCGGGGAAGTTCACAACAAACTGATCTTCTAGGTTCTCGTATTTGATCCAGCCTTGTGAGTAAGCAGCTCCAGATAGCAAAAGACTAAGAGTAAATGGTAGGAGTATGATTATTTTTAATAGGGGCATATTTTTCTCCTCAAAAGTTGGGGCAAATAATTAGTCGAATTCTTTCTCTGTACCATCGTCCAGAGTGATATAACCGAGTAAGCAACCTCTAGAGCCGTCTCTTAGTGGATGACATCTCATCTTCAGGTCGTCTCCCACCTGAATGCTTTCTTGAGTCCAGCCATCTCGTCGAAGTTGCGTAATACTGGCACCCTCAATGGCCCAGGGCCTAGGCTGACCATCCGCATCTGCTACCTCAAGGTAGATCCAACTATGGGGGTTTAACCAATGAATCTCACTAACGGTACCCTCCAGAAACATCCATTCTGTCTCTACATAGTTGGCATGGGAGTGATGCCCCGATGCAACTGGATTAATAGCTATGAGCATGAAGATTGTTAAAGCACTCGTTATTCTTAATCTCATTAACCTCTCCTCAAGGAATTATTAGTTTTTTAGTTTGGATAAACAGGTACTGTAACTCGATCACCAAAAACAGATTGTAGTCCTGCAATGGCACAGGCTTCATCGTCGTTACTACCGCCAACGCCGATCGCTCCTATCATTTGGCTATCAACCACTATTGGCAATCCCCCAGGTTCCAGGTGCCATCTAAATAAAAGAACAGATCGTGGTAAGCCATATGGTCTATTTGCTAATCCAGCTCCACGTACCGAGGTTGGTGTTCGACTTTGTAAGGCTGTTTGAGCACGCAGTTTAGCTGCTTCAATTCCGCTAGTAACCTGTCCATCCATTCGTTCTCCATGAACAGGTACACCAGAGGGATCTAATATGGTTAGTGACATTGTATCCCCACGTTCTGTTGCCCACGCACGACAGGCTAAGGCTACATTTCTTGCAGCATCACCTGAGATTTGCGCTCCATTTTTGATGCCTGCAGCAGCAGCCCCTGAAACTACAAATTCAGGTGGAAGACTTGATGCTGGTGGCGAGTCCACAGTAAAGCGAGGGACTACCGCAACCACTGGTGTTTGCGGCCGTGGAATATCTTCAATCAATGGCGGCTGAGTGCCCATCACTTCAGTCATGGCCTTATGAGCACAGATCTCATCGCTCCACCCCTCAGCAATCCTTGGAGCAGATCCACCAACTCCGATAGCGCCGATTAGCTGATCATCCACAATGATTGGTAGCCCGCCAGAATTAGAAAACACCCCGAGTTCTATTTGTTGCCATTCTTCACTAGGGTTACGAATCACGCGATTCATTCGTTCTTTGCTTGGCCCACGTATTTGTAATGCGGTTTTTGCCTTCATTTCTGCAGTTGCAGTATTTACCCACATTTCCCCATCCATACGATGAATGTAGACATCATTGCCATCATTGTCGAGAACATAAACACTTATTGAGACCCCTCTTTCTCTAGCTAATCTTTCACACGCCATCGTAATGCGTTCAGCTGTTTCGAGGTTGATCGTTGTACTATCAAGTATTTCTCGTGCTGCTGGCCCTGAAACTACAAATTTTGACGGAACGCTTTGTGCGTTCGCCACAGAAGCTATTGCCAGCGAGGTAATAGCACAAAAGATGCTAACCCTTAATGTATGTAAAT
>DJLG01000126.1:0-12404 GCA_002434915.1 Proteobacteria bacterium UBA6522 | reverse complement strand
TTTTTTAGCTTTTTAGCTCTCAGTCGTTTGAATGCCTAATCTCACTAATCTTAGGCTATTGAATAATAAGACTAAAAGGAGTCTAAATATAGCCCTATCTAATTTGAGTTAAGAGGTTTTATCCCACTTTCACTGAACGCTTTTGATAGCTTTTCTATAACATCGGTCACAGTTATAAGGTCCATAGCACGTGGGTTTCGTATACGTTGTCCCCATCTAACCTCATTTACTTTGGCATTGAACTCCCTCTTTAAAGCTTCCGGATACTTGTCGACAACCAAATGCTGGCTTTTATAAGGCCCTGTGCGGCTTTTATTAGATGTAGCATATAGACCTACTACAGGTGTTCCAACGGAGGTAGCCATATGTGCTGGACCGGAGTCAGGGCAAAGCAAGACGGTAGTACGTTCTAACAACGCAAGTAGCTGTTTTAGTGTGGTCTTACCGATCAGATTGATAACTCTACCTTGGCAATTATTTAAGATGTGTTCACCGTATTCTTGCTCTAGTTGTGTCATCCCTCCTGTAAGAATAGTTTTGGCCCCATATTCGGATGCTACGTAGTTGACAACCTCCTCATAATATTCGATGCCCCAATTTCTAAAGTTGCGAAGGCGTTGTCCGGAGCATGGGCTGATAAGTAATGTGGGTTCGTTATTATTAATATGTTCTAGAGCGAAACCACGGTCTTTAGTCGAGATAGGGATATCCCAAGTCAATTCATTCGATTGAATATTTAGGGCTTTAACGAATCCAAATAGACCTTCTATGACGTGCTGTTGTGATCTAAAAGGAATATGTTCATTACAGAAGTACCACTGATAATCACGAGCTCTCTGACGGTCAAAGCCAAGACGGATTTTTGAAGAAATCATGAGGCTTACAAGATTTGCACGCATGGAAGCATGCATGTGCAGTAAAAGATCAAAATTTTTATGTCGAACTTGTTTTAATACATCAAAGTACCCTCTAAAACCACGGTCTTTGTCTAGTACGATGAATTCAATGTCTTCAAGCCCTGCGAGAAGTGCATGCTCAGTTTTGCCGATTACCCAGGTCAGCTTTGTATCTGGCCAGGCTTTTTGTATTGCACGGACAATAGGAACTGTATGGCAAGTGTCTCCTATTGCAGACAGCCTGATGATACAAAGCCTTTTTGGAGGCAAATTAAGCTTAGATAACATAGTCATTTTTAGCTCTTAGAGTTAAGGCATGATACTCAAAGAAGACTCATTTCTGTATGCATTCCTTTTATGTGTTCTGATTAGTAACATCCATACACTTAGGTAGTTTAGAGATAATTGTGACTATAAAAGCTCTTTGCATAACTGAAGATCCAGATCGCCCCACTGTTGCGACATTTATTGGTATGCATAGAGCTGGTATAGACTTGGCTGTCGTTTGTCCTCAGCAACACTACCGCCATGATGAGCTAATCGATGCGGGTCTAAAGACTATCCCTATAGAATTTCGAGGGCGCTATGACTCTAAGGCAATTCATTTGCTTCGTGAGGAGTTAGATAAAGGAAAGTATGACATTCTCCATATTTTAGGTAACCGAGCCTTACAAAATGGTTTGATAGCAACACGTGGCATGCATATACGTATAGTTGTCTATCGTGGGATTGTAGGAAATGTAAGCTTCTTTAATCCTATTTCATGGATGCGGGTTCTTAATCCTAGAATTGATCGTATTATTTGTGTGGCAGATGCTATTCGTAAATATTTTTTACAGATGCGCCCGAAATTTTTGCGTATATCTTCAAAACGACTTGTGACTATCCATAAAGGACACAGCTTAGACTGGTATACCAGTTCTCCTGCAAACCTTCAGGAGTTTGGTATTCCAAAGGAGGCTTTTGTGGTCGGTTGTGTGGCCACCTATCGACCCCGTAAGGGAATTGAAGTGTTAGTAGAAGCTATGGCCGATCTTCCTGATGATTGGAACGTTCATTTGATTCTGATTGGTGACATGGCTTCTCCAAAATTAGATCAAAAGATTTCAAGAAGTTCTTCTGCAGATAGGATTCATAGGGTGGGATATGTAAAGGATGCCACGCCCTTAACTGCGGCCTGTGATGTTTTCGTCATGCCATCAATTAAAAGGGAGGGGCTCGCTCGTTCTGTAATTGAAGCCATGGCTTATCGTATTCCAACGATTGTGACGAATTGTGGTGGAAGCCCTGAGCTTGTTATTGATGGGGTGACAGGATTTGTTGTGCCTATAAAAAACCCTGATGCAATTAATAGTTCTATCAGGCGTATGTATAAGGACCCTGATATGCGAAGACGTATGGGCGAGTCAGCCCGTCAGCGCATAGACAGCACTTTCCGCATACAAGACACTATTGATAAGACTATTGCTCTATATAGAAGTGTGTTATCACAGTGATCTATAGAAGCATTTTTTAGAATGGTATAAATCTAGATTAATAATTAAAAAATAAAAACTTAAGTGCCAATAATTGATCTAAGCTAGTGTTAGGCTATGAATAATAGGTTAGTTATAAGATCAAGATTAGCCATCAAAACAAATTGAATAGTATATTTGAGAGCATAGTTTCTAATTTAAAAGGAATAATTATGAGGTGTTTAAGCGCCATAGTACTAGTTACTTTTTCATTGTCCTTATTTGTTCATCCGGCGATTGCGCAGCAGACAAATAATGACGTACCGTTGATTCCATACCACTCGGTTCCAAATTTTCTTAAGTACTCACCAGAAAGGAATCTAGGGGAAATATTAGGAGTAGCAGTTAATTCTAAGGGAAGAATAATGGTACTTAATCATCCTGGTTCTGCTCACAATGGAGGACCTCTCTACGGCAACGCTACAACGGAAATTTTAGAATTTGACGAAAATGGTTATTTTGTTCGAGAGATTGGTCAAGGTGTGTATGGCCTCGGTTATTCGCACCATATTCGCTATGACAAATATGACAATTTGTGGCTAGTAGATAAAGGAGCAAATACAGTTATTAAATTTGATCCTGCCGGCTATGTAACGATGAACCTTGGAAGGCGGCCAGAGGGTTTCGATCCATATCATCATGTTGATGGAGCTGATGCTGTGCCTCGAGACGGTTATTTTGGTGGGCCAAGTGATGTGGCGTGGGATGAAGAAGACAATATTTTTGTAAGTGATGGTTATCTCAATTCACGAATAGCAAAGTATGACAAGCATGGTAATTGGATAAAAACCTGGGGTTCTTTTGGTTCCGAACCTGGCCAGTTAAATTTGCCGCATAGCATGCATAATGATCGTGAAGGAAACCTTTATGTTGCTGATCGTACTAATCGCCGAATTCAGGTATTTGATTCAGAAGGTAACTTCCTAAGAATAATCTTGTTAAATGCCCCGTTTGATAAGTCAATGCAACCAGTACTTGGTAATGTAGATCCGAATCAGCCGGATGAAACGCAGCCGTGGGCAGTATGTGTTTCACAGGGTAGTCCACAGTATTTATGGGCTGCTGATCAGCATCCAGGGCGTATCTATAAAATTCAGTTGGATGGCAAGATTGTGGGTATGCTAGGCGAGTCTGGTAAGCAACTTGGGCAGTTCAACTGGATTCATGGAATTGACTGCTCTCAGGAAGGTGTTTTATATATTGCTGATCTTAATAATTGGCGTGTTCAGAAGCTGATATTGAATCCCTAATTTTGATGCAATAAAGAACTGCGTTTGCGGAGTCATTAAATGGATACAAAAACAGGCTTTTGGCCAATTTATGCACTTATAGTGCCTATTTTTTTGGCAGTAATGGCACCAGTACAGACAGTAGTTGGACAGACCCGGGAGGAGGGACCATGGTGGCCTTCACCTCATGGTGCCCAGGATCAGGCAGGCGCATCTAATTATGTTACTGCGGTGAAAATCCTTTCAGCGTTACAGATTCCTGTGACAGGCCAAACTTATGAGCTCGGGCATATGTATGAGCCAAGCATGCCGCTTTATGGATCAAGGCCATATTTTATGCAGGTAACTCCACCTCTACAGCCAACTAGTGGAGAGGGGGGCGTTTCCAATTCCGAGTATTTTTCAGGGTTTATAGGCCAAATGGGAACTCAGTTTGATGGTCTTGCTCATCAGGGTGGAAATATTCAAATGGAAGATGGGTCCTTTCAATCTGTTTTTTACAATGGGTTCAACGTTGATGATCTTTTTGGAGAGAATCGTGGTCGAGGTGGCGTTGAGGCTTTGGGTGTTGAGCAAATGAAACCATTCATCACTCGTGGAATTCTAATTGATATTGCCGGTTATAAAGGGGTTGTTGCTTTGCCTGCTGCTTATGAGGTCACTGTTGAAGATATGCATGGCGCGCTTGCCAGGCAGGAAATGAGCGTGAGCGATATTGAGCAAGGTGACGCAGTATTTTTCAACTATGGGTGGTCTATAAATTGGGGGAACCCCTCAAAATATAATGACTCTTATATTGGTGTGGGTGAAAACGAAGGATCTCCAGGAATTTATGGCGATATAGTTCGTGTACTTATTGAACGCAAGATTTCTCTTGTAGGCGCTGATAGTTGCTGCGTTGAAGTTAGGCCTCGACCAGGTGTAGAAAACGTTCACAGAATGTTGTTTCTTGGGGAAGGGATTCCAATGCTCGAGAATATGGAACTTAGAGAGCTTGCTGCGGATGAGGTATATGAATTCTTATTTATAGGATTGCCTGAGAGAATCAAGGGAGCGACTGGTTCGCCGATGAGGCCAATGGCAGTTAGATAAAATTAGCCCTTCACACATCTGGTATTTTGCCTATTTGACTGACCGCCGCTTACTAGGGCGTAGTTTTATTACATATAACGCCCACCGCTAACGTGAACTGTTTGTCCCGTAACATAAGTGTCCTGAGGACTAGAAAATGACAGCACTACACGTGACACATCTTCGCAAGTTCCAGGAGCATTGGCTGCCTCATCACTATATTTTGCCTGGGGTTGATCAGGTTTTCTTTGGGTATCTATGAGGCCTGGCACAATACAGTTAGCACGAATTCTTCCTGCTCCCTCGGCAGCCAGAGCCCGAGTCAGTCCAGTGAGACCGGCCTTGGCAGCAATCACATGTGCGCGGTCTTTTGCTGGCCGGTGAGCACTCAATCCACCAATATTGACGATTGCTCCCTTACGATTTTGAGGAAGTCGCCTAAAAAGTTCTCGGGATGTTATGAAAGGCCCAGTAAGCATGATGGACATTACAGCATTCCAAGTATCAAGGGTTATATCCGTGAAAGGGCCATGAGGCCTAAATCCAGGCCCATTTACCAAAATAGAGACAGGACCAAGCTTTTCTTCGCATTCTTGAAAAGCAGACGACACAGCATTTTCATCCGAAATATCGGCGATCAAGCCCATAGACTGCCCATTAGATTTTTCTAGCTGACTTAATGCCGTTTTCATAACAGAGTAGTCAGAGCCACCAACGATACAGACATTTGCCCCAGCACCCTTAATGGCTTCAGCAATACTAAGACCTATGTTGCGTGTGCCTCCAACAATGAGGGCTGTTTCGCCATTCAGACTTATATTCCAGTCCATACCGTTAGCTCGCCAGAAGTGTTGTTAATGTCCTGATTGATTCGAGGTTTTCTAACTCCCTTACTAGACCCACAATTTTTTCAGTGCGTGCCTTATCCCAACTGGCGAACTCTGCACAACCTCTAAATTTTTCAGCGACCTCGTCATAGCTCATTGGGTTCGCTGGGCTTCCTTTGCCAAAGTCCGCACGTCCAGAAATAGTGCGGCCATCTTTAAGATGAATATCAATGATCGTTGTCATCTTATCGTAGCCTGCTGCTTCCGCTTCTGGGTGAACACCAAAATTGATACGACTAATCATATTTTTAACATCAGGACGATTAGTGGCCTCATCAGTAAATTCTGGTAGAGCCCCACGACGTTCCAAAAGCAGTATTGCCATACAGAATTCCATGGAAAACTTTGCTTGCAGTTCATCGCTTGGGCGATGATGAATTAAAGCGTTTGGCATGTTGTGATTAGTGCCAACATCCACCGTTTCAACCTCATCTGGCTGAATATTGTATTTGAGTATGAGTTCCAACATTTTAGTCATTCCAGGATGTGTCAATGATCCTGATGGATGAGGTTTAATGGAAACCCCAGGGTCCATGAATGTCCATGGATCTCCGAGCTTGCCCTGTAGTGCTTCGAGAGTGTAGCCACCACCATGAGCTTGAAAAAAGCCTCTGGGCGATTCCAAAATTTTATCCGTAGCGGTCCAGCCGGCTTTGGCTAGATCTGCTGCGATGACTCCCGCTTCTGCTGCTCGTCCTGCATGAAAGGGTTTTGTCATCGTTCCAAAATTCTCTCTAAGCCCTGCAGCTTGGCTTGCAGCAATCGCCAATGCTCTTGCTGTAATATCTGAATTGAGGCCGTAAAGTCTTGAAACAGCAGAGGCTGAGGCAAAAACACCGCAGGTTGCTGTTGCATGAAAACCATGCTGATAGTGTCTTGGTGATATAGCCTCAGCAATTTTCGTTTCTACCTCCAGCCCTAGGTTATATGCAAGCGCTAAGTCTTTCCCAGAACGGTCTTGTTTCTCGGCTACAGCTAAAGCTGCGGGGAGACAGGGTGCGGTAGGATGGGTGAGTAGTCCGTAGACCCGGTCTTTTTGAACTGCTAGTTGTGTATCGTCATAATCATCAGCATGAACACCAATGCCATTAGCAAACGCTGCAAATCGTTCTGGCACCCGAAGCTCGGTTCCAATAACTGTTGTTTCGCCATTAAGCCCCAGGGTTTTGAGATAGTTTTTTGAGATACGCCCGCTTTCAGCAACTGAGCCAGATAAAGCAAGACCAAGTCCGTCGAGTATGGATTTTTTAGAGAGATCAATTACCTCTTCAGGAATAGCCTCATAGCTTGTTTCAAGAATGAATGTAGTTACTTCCTTGGTTAGCCCTTCGCCATAACTCGATGTTATATCTGGCGTAAAAGCTTCAATATCACTGACTGTTGCCATTAAAATTGCTCCCTATCTAGGCTTCATGTTGAGTCGTAATTCGGCCATTGTCATACAGTTTTTTACTATCGCAAAACGTTTTTTTATTTTCTATGAGGAAGAACCTTAGCGAGTAAAGACCGAAATTGTGCTGCTGCAAGGCTAACAACAGCTAATATGAAAAATACCATTGCAATAGGTCTTGAGAAAAAAGCGGTCCATTGTTGGTCAAAAATTATCATGGATTGTGCTAAGGATGTCTCAATAAGCCCTCCAAGAACAATTCCCATGATAATGGGTGCTGGGCCAAATCCATTTTTCTTTAAAACAAAGCCTACCAAGCCTGCAACGAGCATTATCCATACATCTACCATGGATTGATTAAGGCCATATGCACCTACAAAACATAGAGCAAAAACTGTAGGCCATAAAAAAGTTGAGGGGATAAGGCTAATCCGAGAAAAAACCTTTGCTCCCAACAATCCTATAAATAGAAAAAGAATGTTTGCAATGAGCATGGCAAAGAAAATTGCATATAAAAGGCCTGGTTGTTCTTCAAACAAATATGGGCCAGGTCGCAAACCTTGAACCTGTAGCCCTCCCAGTATTACGGCAGCAGTAGCACTACCAGGTATTCCGAGTGCCAGGGTAGGCACCATGGATCCTCCAGTCGCTGCATTATTTGCCGCTTCAGGACCAGCAACGCCCTCAATTACACCTTTGCCAAATTCCTCAGGCCTGTTAGACCATCGTTTTGCTTCGTTATACCCGATCATCGCTGCCATAGTGCTACCTTCGGCAGGTAGAACGCCGACAAAAATGCCGATCCCGCTAGAGCGTAGAATGGTATTTTTTACGCGACGGAAGTCATTAAGAGAGGGGAGCTTCACAGCAGATAAAGCAATCGCAATCTTTTCTCGATTAAGTTCTTGAGCCTGATTCAGCAGTTCAGTTACTGCAAAAAGTCCGATAAGGACTGGAATGAACTGAATGCCTTCAAGAAGTTCTGGAACACCAAAAGTAAATCGTTCAACGCCAGTAGTTAGATCTATACCTACCGTTGCAATAAGAAGACCAAGACAGCCGCCAATTAAGTTTTTTATTGGAGCTTCGCCGCTAATGGATGCAAGCATAGATAGTGCAAATACACCTAGAGCAAAGTATTCAGGTGGACCAAAGCTATACGCTATTCTGGCAAGAAGGGGTGCTGCAAAAAGCAGAACCAATAAGCTAAATATCCCCCCGCTTACTGATGAAACTGCTGCTATTCCTAGGGCACGACCGGCTTCACCCTTTAATGCCATAGGGTAGCCATCAAATGCAGTTGCTACTGCTGGGGGTGCACCTGGGGCATTGATTAAGATAGCCGTTATTGATCCTCCAAATGTTCCGGCGCAGTAAAGTGCGGAGAGAAGAGCAATTGCTGGTATGGGATCAAGATAGAGAGAAAAGGGTAACAAAAGCGCTACGCCCATAGAGGATGATAGACCCGGTAATGCGCCAATAATTACGCCGATTAGCGTACCCGCGATAATTAAACCGATCACAATTGGATCGGTCAGAATTGGTAATGCGTACTCGAGACCAATATCCATGCTATTTACATCACCGCTTCCAGTATACGCCCAGTTGGGAACCGCACATCTAAACCTAATGTGAAGACAACATAAATGCTAATTGGCAAGAAAACTGTAAGTGCCGCTATTAGCTTATAGCGACGTTCGCCCCAAGCGATAGGTAACACCATTGCTATAACAGCAAGAGTAATTAGTGTGCCAAGAAAATATGCCAGTATGCCTGCGGATATGATTATTCCAACCGTTTTCCAGAAGGAAGCTGGGAGAAATTCGGCAGACTTAGGTTTATGACCTATGCCCGTGAAAATCAAAATAATACTCAAAAGGGCCATGATGGAAAGCACTAAACGTGGGAAAAAAGTAGGTGGCACGTTTTGAGATAACATTGCAGATACCTCACTAAAACCAGTGGTTAGCCAGTACGCAATTGCACAAAAGCCTATTAATATTATTCCAGCAATAGTGTTTTCGTGCTTCATAATAGAATTAGAGGGTATTTACTCGTCTTGAATGATTCCAAGGGAAATCATAGCATCACGGGCATCGCTATATAGACGACGAACCTGGTTGTCCCAGGCTTCTCGGTCAGCAATGCTGCTTGAATCAAGTCCAGAACCTTGAAGATAAGACTGAAAATCTGGTTGCTGCATACCTTCAAGCATTCCTCGTTCAAGGGTGTCGATACGATCTTCAGGTGTTCCTTTAAGCACAAGGTATCCGCGCACAGTGGAAAAAACTACGTCATAGCCAAGTTCTACTGTTGTTGGTACATCACTGATAACCGGGATTCTTTCTTCTGACATAACAGCAAGCGCTCGGAAATCACCGCGCGTAAGCTGATCCAAAGCTTCAGTAAGATTCAATCCCGCAGCATCAACACTTCCGCCCATAAGGTTTGTTACGATTTCACCACCACCTGCAAATGGCACTACGCTCAATTGAGTTTCTGCTTTTTGAGCTAGGATTGCACCGGCCACATGATCTACTCCTCCAATCTGGGTAGTACCCCACTTAATTGGTTGATTACGTCCCTCTATTATCAAGTCTTCCAAGCTTTGTAGTTGACTGTCGTTCCTGACCATAACGACGATAGGATCATCGGTTGCGCGGGCCACGCCTACAAGATCATCAATTGACAACGGTCCCTGGCCCCTAGCTATAGCGAAAAGGTGCGTAGGTGTAATTGCAAGTACCGTATGACCATCGCGTGGACGGTTATTTACATATGTCATTGCCACAACGCCCCCGCCACCAGTTCTAGGAAGCACGCTCATATTAGTATCTAAAGCTTGCCGAGTTCCCCGTAAAACAGCACGAGCTGTCGCATCCGTACCTCCACCTGGTGAAGTATGGGTAACAACATCAATGGGGCGTAGAGGATAAACTTCCTGGGCTACAACAGCTGATCCAATGGACCAGCCCATGATGGTAGTAGTTAGTACTGCTATTATTTTTAAATATCTATTCAACTGATTAACCTTCATATATAAAACTTTAGCACGATGATCTTGCGGGAGGTTTATACTACATAGATGAGCATAGGGGGCATCATGAGACAACTTTTTATCATTTTTTTAATTGGCTGGCCGATCCTTTCTCAATCACAAGACCGATATCTTGTGGATTGGGATGCTGTCGGTAATGAAGCATTAAGCCATTTTACAGAACTACTTCGGATAAATACCACTAACCCACCAGGCAATGAAACCGCCGTAGCAAATTATCTTCGTAATGCCCTTGCGAGGGATGAAATTGAAGGGCGGCTTTATGCGCTTGAACCAGGTCGCGATAATCTGGTCGCGCGAGTTACAGGTAATGGTTCAAAGTTACCTATTCTTATTATGGGCCATACAGACGTAGTAGGTGTTCAGAGAGAAAACTGGTCTGTTGAACCGTTTGATGCGGTAAGACGTGATGGGTATATCTATGGACGTGGTTCACTTGATGATAAAGATAGTGTTACGGCAGGTTTGATGTTGCTTTTGATGCTAAAGCGTTATCAGGTTGAGCTTGACCGAGATGTCATTTTTCTTGCTGAAGCCGGAGAAGAGGGGACACCTCATGTTGGCATTGATTTTATGGTTAATGAGCATTGGAATGAGATAGATTCTCAGTATTGTCTTGCAGAGGGTGGGGGTGCAGTTGCACGTGATGGTCAGGTGCGTTATGTGTCAATTGCAACTGCTGAAAAGTTTCCAATGCGTGTGCAGCTTGTAGCTCATGGTACTGCAGGACATGGTTCAGCACCCCGGGTAGATAATGCGATTGCTGCACTTTCTGCCGCTGTTGCAAAACTTGCCGCATGGCAACCGCCAATGCGATTAAACGATACAACCGAAGCTTATTTTGAACGCCTTGCCACTATAAGCCCAGAGGAAGATGCCATAAGGTATAGGGGAATATTAGACCCTGATCAGCAGGCTCGGGTTCAGCAGTACTTTGCGTTGAATGATCCACGACACTATTCCATTTTAAGAACTGGCATCAGTCCAACCATTATTAGTGGCGGTTTTCGTAGAAATGTTATACCGACCCAGGCAGAAGCTACGTTAGATATCAGAGCTTTGCCTGATGAAAACCCAGAAGACTTTTATGATGACATGGCTGCTGTTATCAATAACCCAAACGTAGAGATTATTCCTGAGGGAATCTATCGGCCACCAGGTGAACCATCGTCAATAGACAATGAAATGTTTCAGATGATTGAGTCAGTTAATAATAGGCTCTTCCCTCAGGCTATTACACTTCCCACTATGATGGCAGGTTCTACAGATAAAGCTCAAATGCGTGCCGCAGGTGTGCCATGTTATGGTTTTGGCCCTGTCTTGAATGAAGAAGATCTAGCCGCCGGTGGTGGCGCTCACGGGGATGATGAGAGAATTCCAGAAGACTCCTTGCTTCAGATGATTCAGTTTCTTTGGTATACGATGATTGGTATTGCAGCAACACCATAAGATCTACTTGGTACAGATAGCAGTAAGCAGTTAATGTTTAATCAAAAATAAGTAATGAATTAAATGCAAAAACCTGAAATTTTTTCAAAAGTTCCTTTTGTGATGGATATAGATGCAGGCACCTTCTATTGGTGTACTTGCGGTAAGTCTGACAATCAACCCTTTTGTGATGGATCTCATAAGGGTACCGAATTTAAGCCTCAGGCCTTTTCCATTGAAAAGAAGAGGCGGGTGGCTTTGTGTAACTGTAAACACACTGAAAACAGTCCATTTTGTGATGGCACCCATAAACGCTTATAGGCTAGAGAATTTTTTAGTCTTTTTTATAAAATAAACTTTGGTTGCAACAATTATTGATAAGCTAGATAGATGGATTTAGACATTGAATCGAAAGTGAACAACATCACCTTCTAATAAAATGTAATCCTTACCTTCTAGCCGCATTTCTCCGGTTTTCTTCGCGCCGTGTTCGCCTTGTTGTTCAATAAACGTTTCAAAAGAGATGACTTCAGCTCGTATAAAGCCCCTTTGGAAATCTGTATGAATTTCTCCTGCAGCATCGTATGCACTAGAACCTTTACGGATAGTCCAGGCTCTCACCTCCTGTGGGCCTGCTGTATAGAAAGTTTGCAGTTTAAGTAAGGTGTATGCAGCTCTTATCATTCTATTGAGCCCAGGCTCTTTTAAATTGATTTCTTCAAGGAACGCGTTTTGTTCATCTTTTGGTAGTTGTACGAGTTCTGCTTCAAACACCGCACTAATGATGACAACCGGAACATCTTCTCGTTCGGCTAGGTCGAGCACTAATTTAAGATAAGGATTATTCTGTGACCCTGTTTCATCTAAATTAGCCACATACATCAGTGGTTTTGCGGTAATTAGTTGTAGGGCCTTAAGAGATTTTGCTTCG
>DJLG01000001.1 GCA_002434915.1 Proteobacteria bacterium UBA6522 | reverse complement strand
ACCATCTGAGTTTGTTTCGCCAATGGCTATGCCGCCATTCATTCCAGCTCCGCCAACAACAACACTCCAACTTCGCGCCCAGTGGTCACGACCAGCATTACCGTTGATACGAGGAGTCCTACTGAACTCACCCATCCAAATAATCGCTGTGTCTTGTAATAACCCACGCTGCTCTAAATCTTCATACAGCGCGCTCATGCCTTGATCTAACATGGGCAGTTTCGTATCTCTTAATGTAGGGAAAATGTTCTGGTGATTATCCCAGCCACCTAGATTAACTTCAATAAATGGTACTCCTGCTTCGACTAAACGCCGTGCCATCAAGCACCCCTTGCCAAAGTTATTGTCTCCGTATCTTTCTTTTATATTTTCAGGCTCGCTAGCCACTTTGAGCGCGTCCATCTGAGCACTTGTTAGAACGCTGAACGTCTCTTTAAGGATCGCCTGATGTTCTTTTGCTAATGAACCTCTTCTCTGGTTTATAAAGTTATTTTCAATAGCGTCTAAGGCGTAAGCTCTTTGGTAGAATCTCTGGTCTACTTTCATGTCTAGATTTCTAATTCTACCATCGCTATTTACAACAAAAGGATTGTACTTAGCTCCTAAAAAACCTGCTCCCATACTTCCTCCACCCACCGAGATAAATTGAGGGATCGCCAAATCTTTTCGTCGGAGTTGATGGGATAGGACAGACCCATAGCTTGGGTGGTCAATAGATGGGTTAGGTACATACCCAGTGTGCATATAATAACGACCACGCATATGGTCAGCTTCACGAGTACTCATACTTCTAATAATAGCAGCGTTATGCATTTGTTTAGCCATTAAAGGCATATGCTCAGTGATTTGAACATCACCACTAGTAGCTATAGGTCGAAATGCGCCTCCTGTTGGAGCGCCCGGCTTAAGATCCCAGATGTCCATCGTTGAAGGGCCACCGCCCATCCACAATAGGATAGCGGATTTGCCATTTTTTTTCAGCTCTTCTTGATTCGCTTTGACAGTTTCCGCTAGCGACAATACGCTCGCTACAGAAGCTAAAAAGTTGCGTCTCTTCATGTTACACCTATTATTCTAGAGTAAAATTATTTCCTAAGCCCTGAACGCCCATAGATGGATCTGTCATTGTTAGGCTTTGCTTCCTAGTCGAACCACCTCCCGGAGTTTCAATTTCCAGTTGTGCAGCTTTCGAGTCTGCGAGTCTTCCGAAGTTGGCAAGCCGACTACTGCTAGCGCCTACTGAATTAACATAAACTACAATAGTTATATCATTTCCTGAAGACCATCCAGCCCTATCTACAATTTCTTGTATAACAGTTTTGATGTCAGGCGATGTATGCGGAGCGGCTACTGCTATAGACGAGTATGTAACTTGTGCCGTAGTATAGCTTGTTTTGTTGCCCTGAAAGGCAGCAGTAGGTTGTGGAGCATCGTCTGTGTCTATCGCTGCGATTAAGAAATCTCCTGTCCCAGTCAGGTAGGTAATATGTGATTTAAGAAAAGCACTTGAGATTGTAGTGCCCTGATCTATTGCAACACTTTGAAAACGAAAATATACAGCAGCCCAGTTATGGGCGATTTCTTCATCGTCATAGTTAGCTCCAATAAGATTTGTATAATTCTGAGTAATCCCATTGAATGAACCGGGACAGCTCGCAGGATCGCTACCAATACTAACGAGATTTCTAAAAAATCGCCCGTTGTCGTTATTTTCACTAACTGTAAGTGTAGTTGTTGCCATTGAATTATTTCCTTGAGTTTACCATCTAAATTGAAAGAAGAAGCCATGAAATGGGCCCGGATAAATCGGCATTGGTTGAGGCTGGATAACCACGGGAGGCTGAATAATCACGGGTGGATAGTAAGAGGGAACTCTATAATATCTAAAATGTGGGTTTACGGGTCTATAGTAATTATAAAAACCAAAGCTGTGTTTAGTCTCAACTCTTGGTTGCTGAGGCTGAGGCTTCTGCCACTGTTGCTTTCCGGGAATTGTAGGTCTTGCCGTAGGAGGTCTTGTAAACTCTCTAGGTTGACTTCTAACAACTTGAGGAGGTTTAATAACCTTACGCTCGGGCTGATCTGCATTTACAGATAGTGGCATGAAAAGCAGACAGAGTAATGCTGATAAATATTTCATTATATTAACTCCTTAAGTGGTTCTCTATGATCTAGAAGATATTGTGGTCTTCCCGTATTGTCTAACAGTGTTGTAGACATGGTATCAATACCCAATCCCCTGTACATTGTAGCACATATTTCTTGAATATGCACTGGCCTAGATTCAGGAATTTCGCCAAGTCTATTTGTTTCTCCAATGGTTTGTCCGTGATTGAATCCACCTCCAGCAAGTAAAGCAGCGGAAACTTGAGGCCAGTGGTCACGACCGCCCTTTGGATTGATCTTGGGTGTTCTACCAAACTCTCCCCACACTACAACAAGCGTGTCGTCAAGCATGCCACGTTGGTCAAGGTCTCGAACAAGAGCTGATACGCACTGGTCAAGCTTTGCGCCATGATCTCTAACCAAGTCGAAGTTAGAGCCATGACTATCCCAGCGCCCATAAGAAAGAGTAACAGAACGAGCTCCAGCTTCAACAAGCCTTCGCGCCATGAGAACATGTTCATTAACAGTCGGTGCTCCATCATATTGGAATTTAAAGGGTTTACCGTCTCC
>DJLG01000129.1:29561-43922 GCA_002434915.1 Proteobacteria bacterium UBA6522 | reverse complement strand
GCTGCTTTACCTGAAGCCTATACTGGCTTAAGAACTCATGTGTATGAAGGCTGGGTGGTATTTCCTAGTGCTGCAGTTCAGCTCAAACTTTACGAGCCAAGCCCCTTCTACACAATGATTGGATTTGGTTCGATGACCTGGCATGGTCTGACAATCAATCTGGACACATGGAATAGGCTACCAGAGGACTTTCAGGAAATACTGCTTGAGGTCGCATCAGACTTTGAACAGAGAACAGGTTCTAATAATCTTGAACGATATGAAAATGATGTGGCTACTCTTGATGGGCTAATCACTGTAAATGAGCTTAGCCCTGATGTGCCTAGAGATTGGGCTGCCTCGCTTAGCGATTGGCCAAAGGAAGTAGCGGCGGAGCTTGACGCACAAGGCTTGCCAGGAACACAAGTATTAGAAACTACCTTAAGCTCGGCTGAACGACATGGCTATACCTGGCCCGTTCGTTATCAGCTTAGGTAATTAATCTCATTCACTTAGTAACTAATATTTTCTTTCCTCATAGAAAATAAACTACAGGGAAACCCTGGCGATGTCGCTTAAAAAATGACTGCTCTTATAAAGCTTAGTGATCAGCTCACAAAAGGACTTATGGTGCTCGCTGCAGGATGGGCCTTCTTCCTGACATTCATTATCATTACAGACATCATAGGTCGTACTGTATTTAATACGCCGATCTATGGAGTTCCGGAAATTGTCATGAACTCAATTGTCATGATTGTATTTCTCCAGGCGGGCTATGCGATTCGCAGTCAATCAATGTTACGCGCTGATTTTCTAGCCAAAAAACTTCCTCCTTTGATTAGCCGTATCGTTCTTGCACTTGGCTACCTATTAGGTGCGATATTTTTTTTAATGATTTTTTTTGGAAGTTGGGATTCAGCTGTTCATGCTTGGGTTGCTGGTGAATATGAAGGGGAAGGAGCACTGCGTGTCCCAGCCTGGCCTACTCGTTTCACAATCTTATTTGGTAGTGCTATTGCAACAATCAGCTACCTACTAATAGCTTATATAGATATTTTTAAACCAAGTGAATTACCCACAAATATTAATTCACAAATCAATCAAAGTGATTCAACTAATCAATAGTCACTCGAGTAACAACTAATGTTTGACGTTAATATTGCAACCGTTTTGATCGTTAGCCTATTGGTGATGGTCGGTCTCGGTGTGCATATTGCAATAGCACTGGGCATGACTAGTGCGTTAGGTATTTTTCTTATCACGGGCGGTAATCTTGATGTTGTTCTCGCCATGCTCGGGAGCACAGCCTACGAATCACTACGTGCATATGAGTTTGCAGTTATTCCTCTCTTTATGTTGATGGGTGAATTTATCGCAAAATCAGGCGCTGTGACTGATGTATATCAAGCGATTCATAGAAATCTTCGCAGAATTCCAGGACGCCTAGCAGTAGCTACACTCTTAGGGAATGCTATTTTTTCTTTTGTAACCGGCGTAAGCATTGCTTCTGCAGCAGCTTTTTCGCGTATTGCCTACCCTGAAATGAAAAAGTTTGGCTATGACCGAGGATTTGCGCTTGGAACAGTGGCTGGTTCAAGTTGCCTGGGCATGCTGATTCCGCCTAGCGTATTGATGATTGTATGGGGTCTACTCACTGAAAGATCTATTGGCCAGATATTTTTGGCGGGAGTACTTCCAGGTCTATTGCTCCTTGGTCTTTTTGTATCCTATGTTTTAGTTATTGCAGTTTTGAAACCGAGTCTTGTTGGTACGGACAAGAAAACACAAAACCCAGATATATTGCCCCCTGAAACATCTATACCGAGTGCTATGCAAGTCTGGAGTAGCGTTTTTAGCATCATCTTTGTTGTAGCAGCTGTTTTGGGTGGCATATGGTTTGGCATTTTTACACCAACAGAAGGCGCTGGAGCTGGGGCTTTCATTGGATTAATCATGGCGATTGCCAAGGGCATGCGCACACGAGAAATAGTTGACGCTATTTTATCCGTCGGACGCACCTCCGCACCAATACTTTTGTTGTTAGTATCTGCTGCGCTTTATTCACGAACTCTAGCAATGACAGGAGTTTCGAGCGCTATACAAGATGCCTTCCTCGGCACCGACATGCTTCCATGGATGATCATTGCAGCCATGGTGGCGATTTGGTTTATTCTAGGAACAGTTATTGATTCTATTTCAATAATGTTGCTTACCGTAACTATTTTTGAGCCTATCGCTGTAAGCTTGGGATATGACCCCATTGCCTTTGCAATAGTTGGTATTCTAGCTATTGAGGCGGGCCTACTCACACCACCATTTGGTTTGCTGGTATATACAGTAAAAGCTGCTATTCAAGATGAAAATGACAATATTTCTATAATGCAAATCTTTCGTAGCTCCACTCCCTATTGGATTATTATGCTAACAGGAATTATTGCCATCACCTCTTATCCACAAATTGCTACATACTTACCTAGTCTTATGTTTTAAAGTTTATTTTTCGTCTTATTCAAAAATCGATTAGTTGATGTCATATGGAAAAACAGGATTAGTACGGTGCCCAATCTACATTGGCATATAAAACAATTAGTATTAACTTGTGTGGGGTTTACCGCAGTAAATTTAGCCTCAGCGCAAACAAAAGCGCCCGACATTCCTTTTGAAAAGCGCACTGCCAATTCGCCCACAACAGTATTAGCTAATCAAGAGCTCGCTGATATTCCACAGTTCATTGTTGATCCTTTTTGGCCTAAACCACTGCCTAATAATTGGCTGATTGGACAGGTCTCTGGAGTCCATGTCGATAAAACCGACAACATATGGATTGTGCAAAGGCCTAGATCACTGGCTGGACGGGATATTGGAGCGACATTGGATCCCCCTCTGAGCAAATGCTGTTTCCCGGCACCTCCAGTAATTGAGTTTGATCAAAGTGGTAATTTGTTACGAGCCTGGGGAGGTCCAGGAGATGGGTATGACTGGCCCAGGTCAGAACATGGCATCCATATAGCTGATGGCTTTGTCTGGCTTGCTGGCAACGCCCAGGGAGACAATCAAATTCTGAAATTCACTATGGATGGTGAATTTGTTTTACAAATTGGCAGCCCTGATCAAAGCACTGGGAGCAATGACACGGATAATCTAGGTCGTCCAGCTGATCTTTTCGTCGACGTTGAAGCCAATGAAGTTTATGTTGCTGATGGTTATGGAAACAAACGTATTATTGTTTTTGATACAGAAACAGGTGCCTACAAGAGGCATTGGGGTGCTTACGGCAATACACCAGATGATGAGCCTCTTCCGATCTATAATCCAACAGCCACTCCGTCAAGACAATTTGGTAATCCAGTGCATTGCGTTCAACTCTCTTTAGAAGGACATGTTTATGTGTGCGACCGAACTAATAATCGAGTACAAATTTTCCAAGCAGATGGCACTTTTATATCTGAATCTTTCTTTGAACCAGACACCTTGATGAATGGCTCAGTCTATGACCTCGCTTTCTCTCTCGACCCAGCCCAGAGACTTATGTTTATGGTTGATGGAATGAACAGTGAAGTTCGGATTATTGAGCGTGCATCGAATATCACTCAAGGTCGTATCGGCCGAGCTGGGCGCTCAGCAGGGCAATTCTATTCCGTACACGATATAACCATTGATTCTCAGGGCAATCTATATACAACTGAGGTACAAACAGGTCAGCGCGTTCAGAAATTTCGCCGCCTTAGTCAATAGGCCCTACTTTATCCTGCTAGCAATCAAATAATTCAGTTGACAGTTTTGATTGAATCATCGCTAATGGGATATATCACAAAACTCTAATGCCCGAGGATACACATGCCAAGACGATATGATGAAAGCAAATTAAATATGGATATTCTTCGCGAAACAGCGGAAAAATGTAAGAACTGGGGACGCTGGGGTCCAGACGATGAAATCGGTACGCTTAATTTCATCAGCCCAGAAGACATAGTTAAAGCTGCCCAGTTAATTCGCAGAGGAAAAGTATTTTCTCTTGGTCTAGATTTTGATAATAAAGGCCCACAAAGCGGATTATGGGGTAATCGTTTTAATCCGATACATACGATGACAGCTACTGGAACAGATGCGGTTGCCGGAAACCAGGATGAAGGAAAATTGCGTTATGCGGATGACATGATCTCCTTGCCGCTGCAATGCGGCACCCAGTGGGATGCGCTTGGACACATTTTTTATGATGACAAAATGTGGAATGGATATGACGCACGACTCGTTGATAGTAACGGTGCTCAGAAAAATGCTATCGATAAAATTAAAGACCGTGCTGTTGGTAGAGGAGTATTACTAGACGTTGCTAAACATGTAGGCGTGGAATCTCTTGATGAA
This sequence comes from Proteobacteria bacterium UBA6522, assembly GCA_002434915.1. GTDB lineage: Bacteria > Pseudomonadota > Gammaproteobacteria > Steroidobacterales > Rariloculaceae > UBA6522. The sequence goes on along the minus strand of DJLG01000129.1, from coordinate 39,578 downwards.
GGGATGGCCATTACCAAGGATGATCTTAACGAGACCGCAGAATCACAAGGCGTGGAAATAAAGCGTGGCGATTTTGTCATCGTTCGTACAGGCATGATGGGTAAATGTCTTAGAGCTGAAAACTGGGGTGGCTATGCAGGTGGTGATGCCCCGGGTCTTGCTTTTGAGACAGCTGAGTGGATTCATGAAAAAGAAATTGCTGCTATCTGTACAGATACCTGGGGCTGCGAGGTTCGGCCCAATGAAACAACCGAAGCCCAGCAGCCCTGGCATTGGGTTGTTATTCCAATGATAGGTATCACAATGGGTGAGATTTTTGTGGTCGATGATCTGGCAGATGATTGCACTGCGGATGGGATCTATGAGTTCTTTTTCTGCGCACCGCCGCTTCCAATCACGGGTGGCTGTGGATCACCACTGAATCCGATTGCAATTAAGTAATCAGTATAAAATCTGCTTGACTGCAAGAATCTGACAGGTGATCCTCAAAGTGCTTTTTATATTATCTATATAGATAATTTATCAACGAGCTCTTTGAGCTCGGAGGGATGAAGAATGGCTTACTCTCTGCTTGGAAAAAATTTTATACCACCTGATATTGAGGCAAAGGTAACTGGCAGAGCAAAATATGCGGAAGACTTCCGTGTAGAAGGTATGGTTTTTTGTCGTCTTATGCTTAGCCCAGTGCCCCATGGGTTAGTGACAAACATTGATGCGAGCGAAGCACTAGCTATGGAAGGCGTGCTTGGAGTGCTTACTGCTGATGAGGTGCCTACGCATGCCCCGAATCCAATCCTCACTAATGAGCCAAAATATATTGGAGAACCAATATTGGCTGTGGCTGCTGTAGATGAAACTACGGCAATGGATGCGTTGGACAGAATCCAAGTAGACATTGAACCTCTTGATTTCGTAGTAGACCCACTCGTAAGCCTTTACCCTGGAGGCCCAGATGCTCGCACTGAAGGTAATATTGGCGTTCGAGGAACTCCAACCGAAGTGCTCAAATGGACAGCTCAAGACTTTGCAGCTGTTCCTGAAGGCGTCCTTCCTATGGATGGACAGCCACTTGAAGAGTGGTCTTTTGGTGACCTGGAAGATGCCTTCGATAACGCAACACTGGTTCTAGATGAAACCTTTGTTACTGAAGCCAATTCGCACCATTCCATGGAACCACGCAGCAATATGGCCTATTGGGAAAATGGACGCTGCCATATCTTTGGCTCAGGTCAAAGTCAAACTTTCAATATGCCTGTTTTATCTCGTCTTCTTAATGAACCCATAGAAAACATAAGATATGTAGGAGAGTTTTGTGGGGGTGGCTTTGGCTCAAAGGGAACTTCTTACCCTGTGCAGGTAATTCCTGCCCTGATGTCGAAAAAGATTGGTCGACCAGTAATGATGCGTATCAGTCGTGCAGAAGAGTATTATCTGGGCGTTGCACGAGGGGGGTTCCAGGGACGAGCCAGGCTAGCCTTCCGTGAAGACGGGCGCATTACTGCAGCGGACATCTATCTAGTACAAGACTCTGGCGCTACGCCTGGATTCTGGGATTTTCGAGCAGCGGCTGAATATGTCGCCGTTACGTACACGCCTATCTCAATGCGTATGAGGGCTGTCCCTGTTCATACTAATACCGCTCCACGTGGTCCACAAAGAGGGCCGGGGCAAAACCAGATGGCTAATGCAATGGAGCCTCTTCTTGATAAAGCAGCAAATGAACTGTCGATTAGTCGGTTAGATATCCGGAAGGTTAATGCACCAACTCATGATTCACTAGTAGCTGAGGAACATGGCAATCTTGTACCCCTTACAAGTTCGTTCATGAACCAGGCTTTGGACAGAGGCGCTGAAATGTTCAACTGGGCGGAAAGAAGCGCTCGCAGTGGCCAAAGAAACGGTTCAAAGGTTACGGGAATCGCAATTGGACAGGGCTTTCATCCAGCAAGCTTTTCTGGATTTGATGGTCTTGTACGACTGAGTCCAGAAGGTAAGCTGCATATCCATACCGGTGTGGGTAACCTTGGTACTTATTCGCATACAGGAACCTCGCGTGTTGCTGCTGAAGTATTGAAATGCAACTGGGAGAATTGCCTTGTCATGCGTGGTGACTCCAATCGGCATCTACCCTGGAACTCCGGTCAATTTGGCAGTAATACCAGCGGCACCCAAACTAGGACTGCCTACGCCGCTGCCGTTAACGCTATTGGGAAACTGAAGGAAATTGCTGCTACAGATTTAGGCGGATCTGTTGATGACTATGATATTGCAGATGAAAAGGTTTTCCGCAAGGATGATCCATCAGTCAACATGACGTATGCGGTTGCTGCACAGAGGGCTATTGAACTGGGCGGTAAATTCAGTGGTGAAGAAATGCCCGAAGACATTCACCCAATTACCCAGGCAGCAGTCCGTGGGCTGGCAGGCACTGGATTAATAGGCGTTGCCAAGGATAATCTCGATGCAGGCGGCCTAACCCCAGCACTGGTTGCCGGCTTTATGGAAATAGAATTAGATATTGAAACTGGAAAATTTGAAATTATCGAATATGTTGCTGTAGCAGATTGTGGAACCGTTATTCACCCACAAAGTCTGGCCACTCAGATCAAAGGTGGTGCAGTGATGGGTATAGGTCACGCAACGCTCGAACGAATAATCTATGATCCTCAGACGGGCCTGCCAGGCAATATTGGTTTCTACCAGGCCAAACCACCATCCTATCTAGATGTTCCATCTCACATGCAAGTGGAGGCATTAGATGAACCTGACTTTGTCAATCCAGTGGGTGCAAAGGGTGTCGGTGAACCCGTGATGGGTGCGGCCTCCGCTGCTTTGGTATGTGCAATCTCGGATGCACTTGAAGGTCACTATTTTAATCGCACACCGATTGTTAGAGACATGATAGTCAATGCATCTGCTGGGCGTTCTCAGTCCCATAAACCGCTTCAAATAAACACTGCCTGAGTGGTTATTGGTTGGCCATACATTCTATGGTCAGCTATGCTAACTATAGGTGTTTAGTCCGAATAGAAAACCTCGGGATCGATTGGCAATGTAACTTCTTCGCCGAGTCTCGCTGAACGGTCCATTGCCATAGTCAACATTAAGTTTCTATGACCATCAGCGGCAGAAGCATGAGGTGATTCAATACCCAACATTATTCGAGTAAACCAGGCCATCGTTTCCTCCTTCATAGGCCCCCACAGTTGATCATTCCAAATATCACCAGGCGGGTAGCTTGTAAGAAAGTCCACATGACGTTCCATGGGGGGTTCAAAACCACGAGTTCTATAGCCTGCGGGTAAAGGTTCTTCTGTAGCCAACACAAGATCTCGATGTGTATCTTCCACATCAATAACGCCCTTAGTTCCAACAATACCTATCTCAATCCCATAGACAGCGCCGGGCCAGACCACTGGCAGTGCCCAGCTAATGTTCATTGAAAATATGGTCCCATCTTCCATGGTAAATACCCCAAAAGTCGAATCCTTTGTGCCGAGTGAACCAAGCACCTTATCTGTTGAGCGTGCATACACAGAAACCGGCACCTTCCCTTCCATTAGCCACATAGACATATCTAAACTATGCGTACCCGACACAACCATGGGCGTTAGGTTCTTTCTTTCAGTTGTCTTTGCAAGCGTGGCTATTGGCACCATCCGATTCATCAAAGCACGGGTCACAACCGAATGCACATCACCAATCTGGCCTGCACCTAAACGCTCTTTAATAGTTAAAAAACGTCTACGGAAACGCTGTGTATAGGCAACACAAGCATCTGTATCTTTCTCATTAATTGCTTTTAGTATCTGTGCCGATTCGCGAGGGTCTGTTGCTAAAGGTTTTTCGATAAACAATTTATGCCCACGGTCAATCGCCATAAGTGCCGGTGCGGTATGACGGTTCTCATCTGTAAGCACCATGACCGCATTTACCTCAGGGCGATCAAGTAACTCTTCAAATGATGTGGTAAAAAAGTCTGCTTTTGTATCTTCTGCTAGTTGTTTACCAACCTCAGGTTTCTCATCACAAAGACCTAACCATTCGACGCCAGGAAATTGCCTCGCAAACTTTGCCCTGATACGCCCAATCGTGCCGCAGCCGATAATAGCAAGACCTATATTATCCATTTTTTCAGTCATTTATAATTTCCTGTGGCTTCCCTCGCCTAAAGATACCGTCATAAAACGTGTAAATCACAATTAATAACAAGATCGTTCCAAGTTTTCGATCCCATAAAACATTGAGAACACCGCTGTCCTCAAAAACCAGTAATGCCCGTCTAAGATTTTCATCTGCCAATGGCCCTAGGATCACTGCTAAAACAAGCGGCGCTAATGGGAAACCAAATTGATGCAACACATAGCCGATAAGACCGGCAACAAGCATCACATATACATCAAAAAAATTAAGGTTAACCGCAAAAGATCCAAGGATACAAATAGGCAAAATTAATGGCATTAATAATGTTTTTGGCAAACTAAATAATTTTACACAGGGCTTGATCAGCGCAATTGCCATACCATACATAAAGAAATTAGCGATGATCAGCCCGATATAAATAAAGTAAATGAGGCCGGGGTTTTCAATCTGAATCAATGGGCCAACGACTACATTTTTTAATTGCAGAGCAGCAAGAATTGCAGCAGCAGCAGCATTGCCAGGTATGCCAAGTGCGAGCGTAGGCAACATGGAACCCCCGACATTTGCATTATTAGCTACTTCTGCGCAAACGATAGCCTCATAACTGCCTTTTCCCCACTTCTTCTTTTCTTCCTTCGATGCACGACGCCTACCAACGTCATAAGCAAAGAAGGAGGCCACATTGGCTCCAGCACCTGGAATCGCCCCAATAATCGTGCCAATGATGCCTGATCGAAAACTGGGCGCTACATATCGTTTGAACGCCTGGAAAGAGGGAAGAACACGTCCGACATCTGATGGAATCTTGGGAGGACTCCTCTGCGGGAGCACACGCAGTATTTCTGAGATTCCGAAAAGCCCGATAAGAACAGGAATAAAGCCGATTCCATCGCTGAGATAAAAGGAGTCTAAAGTGAAACGGGAAACTCCATGAATGGCATCCAATCCGACGAAAGAAACTAACAATCCTATCCAACCAGAGATCCATCCTTTTATCGGCATGTCCAAAGATGACATCGAGCCGCATATTGCAATTCCCCACAGGGAAAGAAGAAACATTTCCCATGAACGAAACTGCAGGGCAAGAAAAAGAACGGCTGGGATCATTGCAATTAATAGTAGGATACCCACCCAGTTTCCCAAAAAAGACGCAGAAATCGCAGTGCCTAAAGCAAGACCACCTTCCCCTCGCCGGGCTAGAGCATAACCCTCTATCATCGTAGGTACAGCATCAGGTGTGCCTGGAATATTGACAAGCACCGCAGAAATAGCGCCACCAAAAACACAGCCTGTGTAGACACCCAACATAAACATGATAGCGGCAGATTGAGACATGCCAACCGTAAGACCAATTAACAAGGTCATAGCCATCGTGGTAGAAAGCCCTGGCATTGCCCCCCAGGTTATTCCTAAAGTTACTCCAGCAAGACAGATAACTAAAAGCCATGGGTCTTGGAGAATAACCAGAAACTGTTCTTGTACCTGTAAGAGGACTTCCATGCTTATATCAAAAAGTTTCTGGCATCAGAATGCCAAATCCATACCGAAAAATGGTCGCTAACAATTCAATATTAATAACCGCAATAACAAAGCATCTTGTTATCGAGGCCCTCCAAAACAAATAGAGGATCCAAGTCACCATAACAATAGAGATGACCTCATAACTACTAATTTCAAACCCAAATGGGGCGCCAGGGATTTGCCAATTAAAGTTCACAAATGCGACTAACATTACGTACATTACGATCAGCACCGCAAGCATCAAACGTCGCCTGTCTTCTTCTGACCAACTTGCATATGCCAAACCAGCAAACAACGTATTGGATTTAGTCAGTGCACCTGCCCGAATCGATTGCATACCTAATATTATGGCCATTAGGAGCAGAGTAAATCCGACGATAAAAGGTAAAAGTCCGGGCGCCGTATAAATTGAATCCGGAACAACAAGACGCAAAGAAAAAAACATTGTTAGTATTGCAAGCAAACCAATCATGGCAGCACCCACAAGGTTTTTTCTAGCAATCAGGTTCTCTTCAGGGTCCTCTACCCCATCCATTTGGGTTGTATTATCAGGAGACATGATAAGCCAGAACAAGAGACGCAAATCTATCCAACACAGCATGCAACATGGCTTACGCCTCCCATAAACAGCCCAGAATTTGTAACGCGAACCCGCCTTTATAAATATTAATTTTAAGCGGTGCGCAAACAACGTCATTTTTGCAAGTCTATTGAGCTCATGCAACCCACAATTAACGCTATTGTGTGCATCTAGGTATTTCATGTCGCGAATGGCTAGCGTAAAATCCACGTTATTACTAAGTTAACGTGCTCTCCGCGAATTTCATTCAAGTAATCGCGAACCGCAGCACATCATAGCAACTGAACTTAAAATGGTGAGTTCGAAGGATTTACCAGGGTTTTGCTTCGACAGGGGATTAAGCATGGCAAATTTCGGTACGGTGGGATTGGATTGGCAACAGCGAGTTAATTGGGATCGGCTGCGGACATATAGACTCGAAAGAGCTAGAGAAAAAATGAAAGCTCATGGTCTTGGCGCATTGGTACTTATGTATGATGAAAACGTGCGCTACGTCACAAGCACAATGACCCCAGGTTGGAACAGACTAAAGCCTGGACTTCGCTATGCGATGCTATGTGGAGATGATCCACCTGTCATATTTGAGCAAGGCGACATCGGGATGCAGATCGAGAGACACTCTCCGTGGATTCCACCCGAAAATGTTCGCTACTCCTATGCATGGATTAAAGGAGCCGCTGGTCCAGCATCAGATCAGCAGGTTAAGAAATTCACAAACGCCGTGCTTCAAGAAATGAAGAAAAGTAATGTTGCTGGCATGAAAGTTGGTATTGATTTTGTTGACATCAATATCATAGGTGCTTTTAAAGAAGCAGGAATCGACTGGACCGATGGTATGAGCCCTATGATGGATGCTCGTGCCGTTAAAAATGTCGATGAACAGGAATGCTTCCGTATTGTTGGCGCAATTGGAGACGCAGCTCACTGGGAAACGATGAAATTCTTGCGCCCGGGCCTGACAGAAAATCAAGTTACAGCCCATATTATGGAGTTTCTTTACAATATTCCGGGCATGGAAGATGTTGAAGATGTGATTGTTTCCTCCGGCCCGAACACCTGGCCAAACTGGAGAAACTTTTCCGATCGAATAATAAAACCAGGTGATATTGTCTTCATGGACCTCGCGGCACTCACATGGAATGGTTATAAATCCTGCTACTACCGAACATACTGTGTAGGTAAGGAGCCATCACAAAAACAAAAGGATATATATGCTTTGGCGCTGGAGTGGCTCTATAAGGCTATCAATGAGGTAAAAGTTGGTGCGACCACTAAAGATATTGCTTCGGTTTGGCCCTCTGCAAAAGAGACTTGGGGCTATGAAGAAGAGGACCAGGCAGCAGCTAATCTTTGGGGGCATGGCCTAGGACTTGCTCAGTATGACCCGCCAGTTATTTCACGTATTTGGTCAATAGACCATCCGATTGACATAAAGGAAGGCATGACTTTTGCACTTGAGACGCAGCATGGAATCCCGTTTGAGTACGGTGTTCGAATAGAAGAAATGTTGATTGTGCATAGTGATCATACCGAGATTGTTTCAAACTTCCCGGTAGAACAGATTACCGTTGTTGACCCAATACCAGGCTATGCTGCGGCGGACTCTAGAGACCGCAAACTAGTCTAGCTCTGGTAACGGACGTTCAAAGGGAAAGCTTAGTGGAAAAATTTGTCGTCCCTCTCACGGATGCTGATGCAACCGATGCCGATCGCTTTGGCCCCAAGGCTGCTAATTTAGCGGCCTTGGGGGTAGCGGGACTTCCAATCGCTAATGGCTTTGCTCTGGATGCTGATGCATATCGCCTACAACTAAAAGCTTTAGGACTTGAAGAGACCGCACATAAAGTCTTCAGTACCGAGGGTATGGAAGCACGTCGTAGTGCACTAGCTATTAAACTTGGCCTGTTGGACCAACCCATCACCGACAAACTTATTGAACCCTTAATGGGCGCTTGGGAATCCATAATGTCGATTCCGAATAACCTTGGTGTTGTGAGATCTTCAGCATTGGTTGAGGATAGGTTCGGTTCTAGCTTTGCCGGACAATTTGAAAGTTTCCTTGGTCTCGAGGACAAAACTGAATACCTAACCGCGATTAGATCATGCTGGTGTGCATTATGGGCAACCCGAGCACTTCGCTATATGGCAACACATGACATAGACCCGGCTGAAACAGGTATGGGACTCATTATTCAACCATTAGTAAATGCCAAGATATCAGGAGGGGGGCTTAGTAAAACTTCAGAAGGTGACATGCTGATTAACGCAACCTTAGGACTCGGATCTGCTATCGCCCAAGGAGAAGTGGTACCTGATCGTTATCGACTAACACGAGATGGCAAAGTTCTAGAAATAGCTGCTGGTAGAAAATTTCAGGCTGTAGGGTGTACACACCATGGCACACAAACTATCAGTAAAGAAATGGCTATTGAACCATGCCTATCTAAAGAACAGGTAAAAGAGCTTGGGCAGTATCTTTGTGCAGCCGAGTCAATAGTTGACGGTCCAGCTGAAATTGAATGGTCATTAGATGATGATGGTTTCAAGCTACTTCAAGCTCGCCCACTGCATTTAGAAACCGAACATGCTCCTGATCAAATCTGGGATCAGCACCCACGGCTAAGAGGTCACCCTGCTGGAGTAGGCTGGGGAACCGGAAAGGCTTGTGTGGTGAACTGTGAATGCGAACTTAGCCGAATCGGCCCGGGAGATGTCCTAATAACCAAGGTGCCGGGACCAGCTCTCGCTGGAATTTTACCGCAGGTTTCTGCGGTAATAGCAGAACTTGGTGGAAGTACATCACACCTTGCTTCTCTAGCACGTGAACGTGGCATACCCATGGTTTTAGGCGTACTTGATGCCACCACTAGTATTCCAGATGGCTCAACAGTTGCAGTTGATGGAGTTGCTGGCATCGTACGTTGGAAAGAGTAGCCATCAATTTAATTCAAACCCTGGTAATTGCGATAGGTATTTAAATGTCAAAAGCAAAAGTCGTTCTCACTGATTATGTATGGGAATCACTAGATGTCGAAGAAGAAATCCTTGGGAATCTAGCCAATCTCGTGCCTTTGCAAGTTACTGATCCAGAAGCTTTTTTCCCAGAAGCTGAAAACTGCGAGGCATTACTGAATACCTATGGCGGACCAATTACAGCAGATATCATGGCGCGCATGCCCAATTGCAAAATTATTGCTCGGTATGGGATAGGCGTCGATACAATAGATCTTGCGGCTGCAACTGAAGCCGGAATTATTGTCACCAATAACCCAACATACTGTATTGAAGAAGTGGCCGAACACACTCTCGCAATGCTACTTACTTGTGCACGTAAGATTGCATTTTATGATCGACTAGTCCGTAAAGGTGAGTGGGCCGTCCCCCCTGGCAAACCAATGTTCCGTTTAGCAGGTTCAACAATAGGGCTTATCGGTTTTGGAAATATTGCACGACGGGTTGCAAGAGGTGCAGCAAGCTTAGATATGCGTGTCCTTTACTCTGACCCATTTGTTGAAGCAGGACAATTTGACGTGTCAGGGGAAAAAGTAGAACTTGAAGACTTACTCAAAGAATCAGATTATCTATGTGTTCATGCCCCCCTTACACCTCAGACTCGTGGAATGGTGGGTGCGGATGCATTTTCAAAAATGAAAAGTACAGCAGTAATTATTAACTGCTCACGCGGTCCCATTATTGATACTGAAGCACTAGTACAGGCACTGGATGACGGACAAATAGCAGGTTGTGCTCTGGACACTACCGATCCAGAACCG
>DJLG01000129.1:0-29175 GCA_002434915.1 Proteobacteria bacterium UBA6522 | reverse complement strand
TGGTATAGCGAACAAGCAATGGAAGGATTACAACGCGGCGCACCTAGTGAAGTACGCCGCGTTCTCGAAGGAAAATGGCCGATCAACGTGGTTAACCAAGCCGTAAAAGAGAAAAATCGCGCTGATATCTAGCAGCAAAAAGTTTGCCGCATTTTACCTCGCTAGTTAATCACTACTATGGAGCTGTCAGCTTAAATAAATAGCCATCACCACGACGTCCATCCTCAAGCACCCATATTGCACCTTCGGGGCCTTGTTCTACATCTCTGATGCGACGACCATCTACCTCTAGCCTCTGTGCCTCTTGAGCGGTTTCGCCGTCAAGCTCTACCCTAATAATTGCCTGTGAGGACAAACCACCAACAAATGCATCGCCATTCCAATCTGGGAACTCATTTCCACTGTAAAACATCAAACTTGATGGCGATATAGCAGGAACCCAGTACGCTGAAGGCATATCAAACTCAGGGTGCATATCATGATCAGGAATTTCTAATCCATGATCTCTTATTGCCGCAGCAGTCCGATATGAAAGCGGATGTTCAGGAATAGATTGAGTATCATAATGATCGCCGTTCGATACGATTGGATAACCGTAATTTGCGGCGCGCTCAACCCGATTCAGTTCATCGCCATGCTTAGGTCCCATTTCGATATTCCATAACTGGCCCTCTGCATCGAATGCGAGTCCCAAAGGGTTACGATGTCCAAACGACCAAATCTCAGCTGCGACACCACCACGGGCATTGAAGGGATTATCGTCTGGAACAGAACCGTCCATATTTAATCTAACGACCTTACCTATATTAGTACCTAAGTCTTGGGCTGGATCAAACTTTTGACGATCCCCAGAACTAATCCACAAATAACCATCTGGGCCAAACGCAATACGATGACCATAATGTCCTTGGCCACTGACCTTAGGTACCTGACGCCATAAAACATCTAGGTTCGTTAGCTCACCGCCATCCCCACTTAAATTCAATTGGGCTCTGGCTACAGCTGCTCCACTGGTATCACCATCGCCAGGTTCTACATAACTTATATAGACAAGGTTGTTTTCCTGAAAATTTGGGTGAATTACAACATCGCCCAATCCACCTTGACCTCCATAGCTAACCTCTGGCAAGCCTGTAATTTCACCAATAGTTCCACTATCGGTATCCATTAATCTTATTGCTCCCTTACCCTCGCTTATCATCAAGTGGCCATTTGGGAGAAATTCTAGGGCCCATGGCACATCAAATTGCTCAAGCCTTGTTGTTACAAAATCTGCATTCTGGGCGTGTAACGGCCCATTAGTTCCGCTACACGCGGCTAATGCAGAGCTGAGGCAGACTAATGTTTTTAATGTTCTAGACATTTTTCACCCTCCAAACGGGAAAGTTGTCATTCAAGATGAATAGTTTACAACCAATAATCGTGTTGTCTAATATTCTATCCACAACGTAATGTTCAATAACTGTCACTATTGGGCAATCAAGGACTCAGCAAGTTCTCGATAATCACTGGATTGTTGAACTCGGACAGCCTCATAGGCAGCGCCATCAAGATACTCGGTATTCTCACCAAGCTGGGCCATCATCCGCTGATATCCTTGCTCTTGCTGCATTCTAGAAAAGGCTTCTCTAAGAATCATAACCCTCTCCTCTGAAATGCCGACAGGCGCCATAACCACTCGATGCATAAATCCAGTTGTAGGAGGTAGTCCAATTTCAACAAACGACGGCACATCTGGAATAAGTCTTTCTCTTCCCGCAGTTGCTAGAATCCTAATGCGCCCAGCCTCAACATCCGCTGCGACAGTTGCTGGGAAAGCCATCGACATATCGACATCTCCTGCCAATAATGCAGCTTTTGCAGGACCACCACCACGATACGGCACCATTCTCAATTGCAAGTCAAGATTTTTCATTACCTGGATGGCTGGCACAAAAAGTGCGACCCATAGACCACTATGGGACATAGTTACAGCGCCAAATTTTGATTTAGCAGCAGCTTCAAGCTGCGCCCATGTTTTAAAGTCATCATCATTTCTAACAATTATCCCAATTGCCCCATAATTAACTCTTGCAATAGTTATTAAATCCGTATTTGTGTCATATGCATTGTTACGAAAGGTATAACGATGTAGTTGGTCTCTGTAATTATCAGTAAATAACAAGGTATGGCCATCAGGTTCGGCTCTAACAGCTTCTAGAGTACCTTTCTGTCCTGCCTGACCAGGAACCAGTTTTATTAATACTGGTTGACCAAGATAATCATCAAGAAAACTAGTAAAAATACGAGCATTTAGATCATTAGAACCTCCAGCAGCATAAGGCACTATTAGTGTTATTGGTTTCTCAGGATACTGTTCCTGTGCCAGTAAATTATCAGAAAAAAATGCTAGCAAGAGAAATGTACTTATAAAAAAACTGATGCCCCAATAAGCTCTCATTTTTCTTCCCTCTCTATGGCTCTCTGGCGAAAGCGCTTCATTCTGGTACCCAGAATAATACCTACAATTGGAGTTGCTAATACCACCGCTGTCATTCCTATACGCTCTACAAAAACAAAATGTAACCAATCATCTCCTGCTAACGCTAATGTTTGTCCAAAACTATATTCTAATTCTCTGCCCAAAATGAATCCCATCACCATTGGTGCAACATCAAATTTAGCTGTGCGAGCCGCAATACCCACCAAACCAAATCCAATTAGTGTCACTATATCGAAGGGGTTGCTACGTGCTAAATAAGTTCCCGCAAACGCTAACATTATTGTTACTGGAATTAAAAGCGAACGTTTTATTGTTACAACCTTTGTGAATAGTGGAATAGTTAAATAACCAATAATTAAAAATAAAATATTTGCAAAAACCATGGCTATGAGGATAGCGAAGACTATCTCACCGTTAGTTTCCAGAAGTGTAGGACCTGGCCTCAGTCCTTGCATCATGAAGGCTCCAAGCAATAATGCTGTGACTGCATCTCCTGGTATACCCAGCGTTAAAAGAGGAACCATAGTCGGGCCATTAACAGCATTATTAGCGGCCTCAGAACCTGCCACGCCATCCAGTTCACCCTTACCAAATCTTTCTGGTGTTTTTGAAGAGTTCTTTGCAGCAATATATCCCATCATCGCTGCAATCGGCTGACCAAGCCCTGGAACTAACCCAATTAGGGTGCCTATCGCAGTCGAACGAAATATAGTGCGTAAACTTCTTTTGAGTTCATTAAATCTCAAATGCTCGCCTACAAACTTAGCAATAGAGGAGTTAGTCTGATCTCCCTCCTTAACAGCATTAAATATCTCTGGAAGTGCAAAAAGACCAATAAGCATAGGAATCAAATGAAAACCATCATAGAGTTGGTTGGTACCAAAGGTATATCTAGCAGCGCCAGAAAATGGGTCAGCGCCAATCAAACCAAACCAGACCCCCAAGCAAAGCATGAGTAGTCCCTTAATCACGGGACCAGTAGAAGTAACGGCGATAATAACAAGACTCAAAAACATGATGGATGCGATTTCTGGGGGTCCAAAACCTAGAACAATTGCTGCAACCGGAACTATCATCACAAGTGTGAATATGTCACTAAAAAAATCTGAGATTGCAGAAGCATACAATCCCATTTCCAGCGCCTTCCTTGCCTTACCTTTTTTAGTTAGCTCATGCCCATCAAAAACAGTAGCAATTGAAGCACCTGTACCTGGCATGGAAATCAATATTGCAGGAACACTGCCGCCGTATATTCCCCCCTTATAGACTCCAATTAGAAATGGAATGCCAATTAAGGGGTCGCCAACCAAGAAAGAGATCGGCACAAGAACAGACATGCCCATGGTCGTAGTAAAACCAGGCAAAGAACCCATAAGCATGCCTAGTAGTAACCCCCCGCTAATCCATACGAAGGTATCTACGCGAAGTGCTTCCTCTAGACCGGCTAACAGAACTTCCATAATGCGCCTAAAACGCCGGTAGCAAGCGAATTAATGGCCCTAAAAACCTCTGCACAATGTCAGTTTCAGGCAATGAAGTTCTAAGCACGTGAGTGACAACAATATAAAAACACAAAGGTATTAGTATGCTTACACTAAGAATTTGGAAAATATTGCGATTACCAACCAAAATCGCTGTGCTCATCATTAATAGAAACATGGTTGCAATAAATCCAAGCGTAGTTAGAAGTAGCGCACATGTAATAGTAATAATTAAAAACAATCCCTGTTGCCAATAGCCATTAGGCACTTCAGCACTTATGCCTGGGTTCTTTCTAGGAATATACAAATTAGTTTCCCTAGTTACATTAACAAGCATAATAAAAGAAACGACAACTGTGCTAACTAATATTAGAAGTGGAAATGCTCGTGAATTCATAGCAAGCAAATTGCTATCAAGCGAAATTGGAGGATCAATAATTAATTGGCCACTAAAGATCAATGCAATAATCGATAGCATAAAAACCACTAACGCAAACTGAACCTCCGACTGACGTGGAAACACGTCGCCTCCCCGTTATTTTTTTAGAAGGATCTCAGGCACTAGCAACAGCTGAAAGAGGAGTCTCAACTAGCGGCAATTTTACAGCCTCATTAAGCTCCGCAGAAACATCCGCTGCCATATAAATTTCCATTACTCTTCTAGCTTTCTCGGCCGAACACATTTCTGGACGATCAAATGCTACTGCCTCAATCCAGTGAAGAGTCTCATTATGCATTGGGCCTGCAAAAACATGTCCTACCGATTCTCCTGGCATTGTCGACATTGGCAGTCTGATTCCATTGTCCATTGTGTTAAAAATAACATCACGATGCGTATCATCTATGACCAACATTCCGTCTGTACCAGTAAGCTCAATCCATGTAGCGGAATAATTAGGATGGCCAGGAGGCATAGTCCATCCTGCACCAATATTTAGTATCACACCATTGTCCATAGTAACCATAATCCATTGAGCATCTGCTGAACCAGTGACACTCTTCATCGCGCCATCAACAGCCTGAGAATAAACCTGAACTGGCTTGGCAGGTTCCATAAGCCACAGAACAAAATCAAGGTCATGTGTAGCTTCCATCGCGGCAGGAGAAAGTTTAATTCTCCCACTAATTTTTTTGCCTAACCCCCTTGTTAAATGTCTGCTCACAAGGACACAAACTGGCTCCCCTATTGTTTTTTCCATTAAGCTTTTTTTGGCGTAAGCAAACTTATGATTAAAACGTTGAGAATAACCAATCGCAAACTTAAGATTTTTTTCTTTTTGAATCTGTATTAGCTCATCTGCTTCCTCTAAAGTTAAAGCAAGAGGTTTTTCTAAGAAAACATGCTTCCCAGCAAGCAGTGCTGCTTTTGCCATTGGATAGTGCGTAGTTTCAGGAGTGGCAGAAATAATAATCGTATCGAGCGAATCATTCTCGATAATCTTCATATAGTCGGTAGTAGATGAATTTGGTTTTGTTTCTGCAACTATTTCCTTCAGACGATCTTCATTAATCTCGGCAACATGCAATTCTTTAACGAGCGGACTTCCCGCACAGGTATTTGCACGAATACCCCCACACCATCCGGTGCCAATTATTCCTACGTTTATTTGTTGCATTTTTGACTCCTAATCTTATCGTCATACCAAGCAAACAGTAGACAGTATTATTTTACCTATCCCTTAGCAGCATATTGTACGCATTAAAACATCAGTCCCGGCAACCAGGTTGCAAGAGAAGGGAAAAAAAGCACCAATAAAGCCACTAGTAACATAAGGAGCCAAAATGGTATGGATCCTCTGAATATCTCTCCTAGCGTTACCGAACGGTCTGGAACCGAAGATTTCACAGTAAATATTAATAAACCCATTGGCGGAGTAAGCAGGCCAGCCTCTATGACAATTATTCCATATATTGCAAATGCGATCGGATCAAAGCCTGCGACTTCGGCAATTGGAACAAATATAGGAACGGTTAATAAGATATCCGATATTGAGTCAATTAGCGCCCCTAGAAGCAACCAGATAATAGTCATTATCATGATCAAGCCTAAAGGCGTTAGTCCGGTCCCTACAACAAGCTCCTGAATAAGATTTATGCCGCCACTAACCGCTAGAAGCCGTGCATACATAGACCCGGCAATCAGTAAAAACATGATAGGTGCTGTGTAACGTCCCGCATTGTAGATTGCCTCAAGAAAGCCTTGGCTCCGCATTCCTTTCACATACCCAAGTACAATACTTCCAAGAGCTCCAAACCCTGCTGCCTCTGTCGGCGTAAAAATTCCCGCCCATATGCCGCCAAGCACGAACAGGATTAAAGTAATAATTCCGAGTCCACTTATAAGTTCGGAATATTTTCCACCTTCGCTTTGTTTCTCTTCAATACTATCTAATGCTGGGGCAATTGATGGATTAATAATTGCACTGATACTGCAATATAAAATAAAGGCAAAACCAAGCAACAAACCAGGTATAACCCCAGCTATAAAAAGCGCTCCGACGGAACCTTCCGTCAAAATTGCCCAGACTATTAACAACACACTCGGTGGAATTAACATGCCCAACGATCCGCTACCAGCGATTACCCCCAGAGCATAGGACTTTTTATACCCAAGTCTTCGCATCTCCGGGTAAGCGATGCGACTGAATGTTGCAGCCGATGCAATCGCCACACCTGATACAGCAGCAAAAGCTGCATTGCCTACAACGGTAGCTGCAGCAAGACGGCCAGGCAATCTATATAAAAATCGATTGCAAAGCGTATAAAGATCTTTGGCCGCACCTGATCGACTAATAACTTCTCCCATCAACATAAAGAGAGGAATAACGGCAAGGGTATGACTTCGAATTGAATCGTAGGCGGTTGATCCCAGTATGGATAACGCAATGTTTATATCTCCATAGGCCAAATAAACACCAATAACGCTAGCAACGCCTAGAGATATCCCAATTGGAATACTTATAAAAACTAGCACAAGCAAAATGGCTAACGAATAAAATATAACCTCAGGGCCTAGCATCTAGATTAAGTCTCTTTTTTAAGATATAAAAAATAGCACTAACTTATGCGCTGTTAGTCGTCTCTAACATGGACTTTCTCTGACCAGTCCAATCGAGAAACATCATATGCAAATAAACATAAGCAGCATAAAAAGATGTGGCAACCACCAAGAATCTTACCGGATAGGTAGGCACCCTTAGTGCTCCTTCACCTTCATACTCGCTGACATTAAATGCTTCAACGGCAGGGGGCCACGAGCTCAGCGCTGTACCTAGGAAAAAAAGCAGACCTAGAACACTGGAAAATGTTCTTAGAACTCTCTTAGCCTTCTGTCCTAAAGAATCGTAAACGATAGTGCTTCGAATCATTCCATCACGGTAGATAGCAAGCGGTAGCTGCAAGAAAGTTATAGAGACGACCGAGTTTTTAATAATTTCGGTCGCACCTAAAAGAGGCTGACTAAAAAAATAGCGCCCTAAAACATCTATAAAAATAATTATTGCAAGAACAAGCACCCAGCACGCGGAAACAATATGAGTGGTCTGCGCAATGCGTCCTGTCATATCCTAAACATCAACCCAGTTACCAGTGCTTACTGATTTTGCAATTGCTTCCAGCACTGCTACGTTACCAACACGCTGCTCATCAGTAAAACGATAGTCGCACCGACCTTCAACTGCATCAACCCACTCTTCAAGATTAGCTCTTACAGGGTCTTTTTTCTCGAATGTCTGGCTATGCTGGACCCCGTCTTTACCGCACGTGATTAAATGAGTCCGTCCTCCCTCTTGAGGATGGGCATCATCGCGAGCCTCAGCCCACATTTCATTACCAAATACGGTGAAACGCCCATAGTAAGGGGTTGCAGAAATCGCTCCAACAAATCCAGTAGCTCCACTCTTAAAACGAATTTTTACTGTCACAATATCGCCTGTTGGTAAAGCTAGAACACGTCTAGCAGATTGCGCAACGACAGACTCTACTGGACCAAACATTGAAATAAACAGATCGGTTAAATGCACACCCATACCGGTCATTCCAGCTGCAGGTGCTTCCGCCTGAGACCCTCGCCAATTGTCGGCCTCAACCGTTGTAAAAATACTATGTGAAAAGTTAGCCTCAACATGCATCTGGGTACCTAGTTGACCAGCTGAAACCATTTTTGCAATTGTTTCAAACGTAGATTCATAACGACGCTCATGACCAACACCCATGATCAGCCCAGCTTCATTTGTTACAGCCAACATTTTTTCAATGCTCTCTTTGGTAAGGGATAACGGTTTCTCACAAAAGATTTGTTTCCCATGCTCAACGGCTGAGAGCACCTGGGCCTCATGCTGGGAATGAGGAGTACATAGAATTACAGCCTCTACTTCTGGGTCTTGAAGCAAAGCATTGTAATCACTAACTATAGGTATCCCTTTCTCTTTAGAAAAATCCATGTGCCGATCAGGTCGGCGCGCAGTTAGTTTAACAATTTTGATTTTGTCGCTATTTTCAACTGAGTTCACCATATGGCGACCCCACCAGCCAAGCCCCACCATTGCAGCCTTGATCACAATTAGCCTCCCTAGCTATTACCCAAATTGGGCATCTTAATTAATAACGTACTCAACCGGCCAATCATAACCACTTTGAGTGATCGTCTCGATATATGCTCGTACAATCTCAGAACCAGGCATGCCTCTTGAATCGGCTTCCTTGGCCATTTCATTTGGAAAATTACTTAATGAACGAGCCCACTGAGCTCGAACTTCATTAGGTAACTCCCGAATGGTCGCACCAGAGTTTCGAAGGTTCTCCAATCCTGATATCTGCCGGTTATCCAGAATTTTTGCCGCCTCATTTTCATAACTACGCCCGACCTCTAAGACAATATCACGCACCTCTAAGGGTAAACGTTCGAGGGAACGCGTATTCATAGTAATAATGATCGCACCTCCCATCGCTCCAAATCCTATCAATGTGTAATAGGGTGCAGGCTCATGTAGTTTGTATGCAAAGTAGGCAGAAGGAAACATTAACCAACCCGAATAAACGCCAGTCTGCATAGCCATATAAGCGTCCGGCAATATTGACTGCACGGGTATAACCCCGGCAAGTTCTAGCCACGGCAAGTTAGGACCAGCCCCTGCAATCTTTACCCCTTGCAGATCTTCAACAGCCTCCCATGGCACACTTGAACCAAGGTGGTAGTTATCCCAACCATTTATAGCAATCAATGACTGGCCATAGTTTGTTTCCAAATGCTCATTCAACCATGGATAAGCATCATAAACCCTGCGTGCCGCCTTAATCCCTTCCTCAGCCCCCTCTGGACCAAACGGAACAAAATACTGAAAGTTGTGTAAAAACATTTTTGCGGGTTCAAAGCATGTACAGAACCCACCAATATCTAAAATTCCAACCTGGACCGCTTCAAGTGTCTCTGATACTGAAGCGATGGAGCCCCCGTAACCTTCAATAATCCTTAATTCATGCTCAGTTTCTGCGGAAACTCGCCTTTTTAACTCAGGCACCAGGTAATCACGTAACACTCCTGCATAAACAGTTGGGCCGGCAGGATGGCCAGAACCAATACGCAAAGTGTAAAGATCAGCTACTGCGTTAGTCGACAAAGACAGTTGCAATAACACAACTAGGAAAATCACAACCCACCGTAAATGTTGCAACATAAAAACTAGCACCTCGACCAAGGTTTCACATAAGCACCACTATCAAATGCCCTACAGGCAAACCCAGAACTTAAAGGCCAACGAGTGTTCTTGCTTCGCCTTGAAGTTCCACAATATGCAGCCCCGTATTAGAGCGGTCTACGGCATAGATATAACCCCTATCGTCAATGTTCACATTGTTTGTCTGAATCGCTGAATCACAACGTTCTATCCCATTAACTTGGGCACACATCTCAATAGTGTTTTCCGTTGTCTCAGGAATAAAGAAAGCAACTTCTATAGGTTCAAAAGGATTCCTAATATCAACTGCGCGTATTCCGGCATTAAAATAAGAAAATATAGCTAATGTTCGATCAAAATCAGGATGAAATGCATCATGTACTGAGTGAGGCCCGAAACGACCCCCATCATTACAAAAATCATGAGGCTCATTTGGAACCTGGTATGAAGAAACAGGGAAAGGGTTCTCCTCTTCCGTAATGTCCAAGAAGAAAACGATATCTCGTACTCCCCTACAGTAAATTGCGCTACCACCTGCCTCAGAAGGTACGATTAGAAAGTCCCTAACGCTACCGCCCATGTCGTTTTCATTGTCTGAAATTTCAAACCCAAGAAGTGGCTTTGCAGTGTGAACCCCCCAATAACTAGGCATATCAAGCCGAGAGATTTGCGGATAGACAAGGTTTTCAGGCGTTGGTGCAAGAGGGTCCGCTGCTTCAGGGTCACCATTCAATAACTTGTCTTTATCAAGAATCTGGAGGGTTCCAGCATTCCCACTACCGTAACCAACATATATACGGTCACCATATGCGAATGTTTGGTGTAGCCCTGAAACAAGATACTCAGGGAATTCTCCAACGGCCGTCGGTTCCCAACCTACTAGCCCAAAATCTCTAATATGCTCGGGCTGCTCGGGATTACTTAAATCATAGACTTGCAGAGCCCTAGTAACACGCCAACCCTCTGGGGTTCCATTAAAATATCCAATCCCTGTCTCACATTCCCATTGGAGTTTGTGTGTCTCTCTATTACCCCGACTGGACTCAGGACGAGATGAAAAACCTGTGGCATCAATGGTTGACATAAACTCTGGCTCCGCCGGGTTAGTTACATCAAACATTTCATAGGAAATTAGCCCATTGGTTCTAACCATATAGACCCTGTTGGGATCACCCTGGGGCAAAACGCTTCCATCACAAATTTGGACATGTTGGCTCCCATTTGCCTCAAGCCCCGTGGGAGGCAGATGCTTCAACAATATTGGTAATGATGGATCAGTCACATCAAGTATTGTCAGCCCATTAACTTCTACAAGGTCTGTTTGAGGATTGTAGGACTGGCCGGCATGTTGCCCAACAAATAATATTCTACGGTCACCGTAAGCATGCACCTCAGGCTGATAAGCTGGACGAGCCTGCAGATCATGATGACCTACCAACTGCATATTCCAAGCATTAGGATTTTCTTGTTGAGGAGTTGAATCGGATGACTGCGAGGTTTCATCCTGTTGAGAACTGCAGGCAGACAGCAGCACAAAAGGGAATACAATCAAAAAACCCAATACAGGCCTAAAAAGCTGCGCAAAATGACACATTGTTTTTCCTCCAATTCTTCTCATAACCAAGATCATCTAGCCCACCATCATCGGACCTTAGGCCCCTTGAGTCCAGAGTCTGGACCTACTTCATGCTTTAGATAAAACTCTAGATAAAGAAGATACTTCCGACAAGCGGTACAATTATGTGTGAGTAAAAATCGCCTTCATCCGCGAATACCGAGTGTTTTTTAATAAAACCACGTACTTAGTGGCTGGATATGGGATCTAATTTTTTATGACTCAACAACTTTTTTCTCTAGCTGGAAAAGTGGCTCTCGTTACTGGAGCATCCAGCGGAATTGGTAGACATTCTGCTAACGTTCTAGCTAATGCAGGCGCTAAAGTGATCGCTTGTGCAAGACGTCTTGATAAGCTTGAAACGCTTGTCTCAAAAATCAGGTCTACGGGCGGTACTGCGGAAGCAGTTCAGCTCGATATAACAGACAATGCAAGCATCGACTCTATGTTTGAAATGGCACATAAATCAGTGGGTCTAGTCGATATCTTGGTTAACTGCGCAGGAATTGCGAAGACAGGAGGATTCCTAGAGCTTGATGATGCTACCTGGGATCAGGTCTTTGCTGTCAACCTTGATGGTTTAAGAAAACTCTCGCAGGAAGTGACATCTCAACTGATAAAGGCAAAACGCCCAGGGGTCATCATAAATGTAGCTTCTGTAGCAGGCATGAGCGCTGCGCCTGGCTGGACAGTTTACGCAACCTCTAAAGCCGCAGTTATCCATCTGACAAAAAATATGGCTACCGAGCTCTGGCGCCATAACATTCGAGTAAACGCATTATGTCCGGGTTATTTCCCCACTGAGATGAACCAAGAATTCTTTGCGAGCGATGAAGGCAAAGAATATTTAAAGCGGCTTCCTCCGCGGCGTATCGGCAACCTAGAAGAACTAACAGGACCTTTATTACTTCTTGCAAGTGATGCATCAAGTTATATGACAGGTGTTGCACTTCCAGTAGATGGGGGACATGCCATACGTTTAGTATAAAAATCTAATAATTGATTCTCTAATAGATTAAATATCTTAGTTTTTAGAAGCCTTCAGACCCAATTTTGCTAAAGGTTCAACCATTGTCCCAAGCTCCAATCCATAATCACTAGACGCATTGCCTTCAAGCGCCCTTTTTAATACGCCTTGGCATATTGCTGCAAGCCGGAAAAAAGAGCAGGCAAGATAAAAGTGCCATGGGCCAACCTCTTTAAGTCCTGTTCTATGACAATATCTAGAAAGAAAATCTTCTTCATATGGAATTCCTAGCTCCGCAATATCTAAGTCACCGAGGCCAGGGATAAAAAGATCTCTTTTCATTCTCCGCTGCATACATAAGTAGGCTAAATCAGCAATTGGATGGCCTAATGTTGAAAGTTCCCAATCAAGAACAGCAATCGCCTCTAAACTATCACTATCAAAAATAATGTTATCTAGTCTAAAGTCGCCATGAATTAAAGAGGTTCGACCATCATCCTCAGGAATATTCTTTGATAACCAACCCATAAGTTGCTCCATTGGTTTTACAACACAGGTTTCTGAAGATCGGTACTGTTTCGTCCAACGGCTAACCTGTCGCTCATAATAGTTTCCAGTACTACCAAAATCACACAGAGTATTAGTTTTAATGTCAACATTATGAATAGCAGCTAATACTCGATTTGCTTCATCGTAAACATGCTTTCTTTGAATGGAAGTTAAACCGGGTAAAGCAGGGTCTGAAAATACTGTGCCGTCCACATATTCCATGAGGTAAAACCAGCTTCCAATCACCTTGTCATCTGTACATAGATGGTAGACCTTAGGGACTGGAACATCTGTTTTATCAAGGGCCAACATTACGCGATACTCACGATCAATCGCATGGGCCGATTTAAGGAGTACACCCTCGGGTTTTCGGCGTAAGACTAATGAGTTTGATAATCCATCAATACGAAAGGTTGGATTAGACTGGCCTTGCGGAAACTTATAAACACTAATGGGACCATGAAAGCTTTCAATATGTTCCTCTACATAACTTGATAGTCTGGAAACATCAAACTGCTGCATCTTAGTCACCGTTATTCAGAACCCCATGCCCAAAAATCAGTATTTTCTTTCGCTAAATTTCTCGCTAAGACCATCTTATGCACTTCACTTGAACCATCAACAAGACGGGCACAACGAGCATAGCGATAAATCCTCTCAAGCACTGTATCCTTTGAGTATCCACGCGCGCCGTTAAGCTGGATTGCTGTATCAACAGCCTTATGCAAGGTATCAGCTACCACTACCTTAGCCATAGAAACCTCTTTGCGAGAGTAGTTTCCCTGATCCAGTTTCCATGCGGCATGCATGGTAAGCAAACGTCCAACATGAATTTCTAAAGCAGCTTCTCCAAGCATCCACTGCACACCTTCATGATCAGTAAGTTTTTTTCCGAACGCCTGGCGCTCTGCAACATAGTCCTGGGTAATCTCTAAACACCTTTTTGAAAGTCCTAGCCAACGCATACAATGAGTCAGACGTGCTGTACCCAAACGTATCTGGGTCACTTTCAGCCCATCCCCTACGCCCATAAGTCGATTCTCATCGTCTATTGTAAGACCATCGAAAATTAGCTCGCAGTGACCACCATGCTCTTCTGGTCCCATAGTCGGAATTCGCCGCTCGAGCTGCCAACCGGGTTGGTCTCGATGAAATAAAAATGCTGTCAAACCTTTCCTTGGATCATCGGAAGTTCTAGCAACTAAAATAAAATGTTCTGCAATGCCTGCTCCACTTATAAACCACTTGCGACCATATATTTTCCACTGATTCCCGATTTTCTCTGCTCGTGTCTGCATCATGCCACCGGGATCGGAACCGCTACCAGGTGCTGGTTCAGTCATAGCAAATGCTGACCAGGACTCTCCATCTATTAAGGGTTGCAACCATCGGTCCTTCTGTAAATTTGTTGCAACCTTCTCAAGCAACATCATATTGCCATCATCTGGAGCATGAGAATTAAAAACAGCAGGGGCATAAAGTGAACGGCCCATTTCTTCATAACAGGCAGCCATTCCCACCACAGGCAAACCACCTCCACCCCGTTCCTTTGAAACCTGCAGCGCCCAAATACCCTCGGAACGAGCACGTTCCCTCAGTTCCGTAAGCAATGGAAGCACGATACTTTCATGTTCATCAAAGTTCGATGGATTATTCTCGAGAGGTAAAATATGCTCGTCAACAAAATTCCTTATCTGTTTTCGATAAGCATCAATCTCTTTCGGCAAATTAAAGTCCATAACCGTTATGTCCTGTGGTAATCCATGATTCAATCTCTAGACTTAATAGAATGTAGCAACCGTTTTAAATACAAAACTATCATGATGGTTTTTGTTCGCTAAAGCCTTTTAATTAGTTTTAAACCATACATTGGTTTAAAACGCATATTTACATCTTCCATCGCTCAAACTGACTTCGTGGCCATGATAGACTGAGACTCTTATATATTCTCAATATTTAGTGTCGGCCGACAATGGAAAGCGTATCACCCGTCTATCACTAGGCCAATGCACGATCCGAGGATTTACTCTATGAGACGTCAGCCAATTGCGTATGTACTGTTCATAACGGTATCCGTTTTTTCTTTTCATGTTCCTGGAAATACACAAGAAAGCGATTGTCTTTCAAAGGACTTAGCCTTAGTAAACGGACGTATTTATACGATGGATCAGCAAAACTCGCTTGCACAATCTCTACTAATCAAGGATAAAAAGGTTACTGCCGTAGACCCTCAAGAAGAATCATTTAATGCATGCACCGATATCATTGACTTAGAACAACGTACCGTTATTCCAGGCTTAATTGACAACCATGTGCACTATATTCGAATAGCAAACCGTCCAGGCTATGACAATAGACTGCTTGAAAGAACCTTCACTATAAAAGAAGCACTGGAAGCAATCCGACGAAAAGTAGAAACCGTTCCTCAAGGAGAACTGATTACTACTATTGGTGGTATTCGCCGAAGTCAGTGGTACGAAAAGAGATTCCCAACAAGGTTAGAACTTGATTATGTATCACCGATGAACCCAGTCTATGTTTCAGAACGTGGGTCTGGGCCAGGGCGCACCAATACAGAAGGCCGTAATCTATTGAGAGAGTTAGGTGTCCCTGTTACAAATGATGGCTCTGTTGCAGAGGGGGTCGATACAGCTAGAGCCTACGAAGTACTTGCGTCAAATATCACTAATGAAGACCGTAAACGACAGCTACTAGATGTTGCTGAATACGCCTTATCACTTGGACTAACTACCGTTATGGATATGTCAGGTACAGTACCGGGAGTTGGTTTTATTGATCAAACCGATGGCTATAGTTTCTTCCTTGATCTAGCAAGAGAAAATAAGCATAAGGTTCGGACACGAATTTTCTTTCCTGGTCTAGATGACAATATCGAATTAAGGCAACTCAGAGGGCATCTCAATAAAGAATGGCTAAACTATGGGCCTGATATGGCAAAAGTTGTTGGTATTGGTGAGTGGTCTGTTAGTCGTAACCTTTTTAATCAACAACCACTAGGCGAAGCCGCCCGCCTTGCACAAAGGCTTATCGCTGAACGAGGTTGGAGCTACCATCAGCACTTACATACAGTAGAAGAAATCGATGCCCATTTTGACGTATGGGAAGAACTGAACCAAGAATTTGACTTAGCCGAATTACGATGGACACCGGGCCATCTAAGCCAAATAACCCCTGAACTAGTCCAACGCGCTAAAACCATGGGCCTCGGATTAGGATTGCATGGACAACGCTTCCATGGTGGTACTACAGGGGGTCCTCCATGGCGAATGGTGCTCGACAGTGAACCTGTTGCCCTTGGAGCCGGTTCTGATGGCGCACGGATAAATGCTCTGAACCCATGGAATATGGTCTATTACATGGTTACAGGGCAGGATATTTCTGGCAAATTAATTAATGATAAGCAACAGATCAGTCGATATGAAGCAGTGTGGCTTCTCAGCTCTTATCAGCAAGGTTGGTTTACCAAAGAAGAGGGCCTACTGGGAGGAATTGGTGAAGGTCGCTTCGCAGATATTGCGGTGCTGAACGAGGATGTATTCGACCCAATCGCCGTCTCAGATGAGGCTATAAGAAGTGTGAGTTCGGTTCTAACAATCGTAAATGGTGAAATTGTGTACGACGCTGGAGTCCTAAAGCACTAGCCGCATTAAACTTATCCTCTACTTGAACTATGCCCTGAATAACTAAAAATAGTGCAGTAAGTTAGATGTCATTTTTTTTGGGTCCGTTTCCACCAAACTGTAGCTCCAGTTATAAAAAGAACTGCTGGTAATAGGCCTAAAACGACCCAAAGTGTCCGAATAGCAAGCCCACCAAAACGACCAAAATGCAAATCTATCAGCACTAGAAGTATCCCTTCACCAGGCCTCTGAAAATCTGATGGGTCTTGATCAAACCTATTAAAAAACCACTCAAATGGCTCAGGAAAGGCAAAATATATGCCTGTCACAGACCATCCAAACAGAAAAATAAGACTCCAAAATCCAATTGCACTATGAAGATGCCAACTAAAACGTCGAGCCTGAGTCCGTTGAACTATTAAACTCTGCTTCCATCGTTGCCGACCTGGCCACCATATGAAAGTTCCCGTCAAAACGATTACGGCAACAAAAACTGCCCCTACCCCATTTAGATCGCGTCCAATGGACCCGAAAAGAAGATTATCGTGAAGATCAACAAACCATTCTAAAATGACTAAAGCCCAGGGGTAGCCAGTGTTCGGGATATTTCCATCTGGAAGCAGCCACCGAGTTAACTCCCGCCTAAAAACAACCGCACTACCTGAAATACTAATAACTACTACGTATAACCCAACCGTTATACCAAGCCATAAGTGCACCTGATATAGAACTCGTCGGAGAGGAAGTGCCTGGGGTTGATAAACCCATCGACGCCAACCCTTAGTAGACATACTATTACCTATACTTTTAAAACAACTCTGCTTGGAAAATCTTGCCTATTGAAACCATAAAAAGGTTTAAATAGTTGACAGCCAATAGACCCCTGGTAGATCTTAAACACTCAGATCAATACATCTCTTAAGGATACTCCATGTCGAGAAGACAGTTTCTAAAGACTTCAGCCCTGCTCGGTGCCACTGGAATAGCGCTCCGCATTTCCCCAGCTGCGGGCCAAGCTTCTACGCCCTCAAGCACAAATGATCAGACAATACATATTCGAATGGGTGGATACGGTCCACCAACCACAAGTTTTAGTCTAGGCTTAAAAATGATCGGTGACAGACTGGAAGATCAGTTTGGTGAAGAAATAAGCATGCACTATGTCTATAACGTTATGGACTTAGGCTATGCTGGATCAGATCTCAGATGGTTAGTAGATTCTGGTGTGTTGACGGTTGGCTATATGAGCATTTCGGATACACCTGAACTAGAGCTTGCTGCCCTACCATTCTTGTTTCCCGATACCGCTACCGCACGAGCTGCCATGGATGGTCCTCTTGGAAGAGCGGCAGCTGAAAGCCTTGAAGCAATTACCAATTACCGCGTTATAGGATTTTTTGAAAACGGCTTTAGACATATATCTAATAATGTTAGAGCTGTAAGAACACTTGAAGATCTACGCGGACTAAAGATCCGCGTTCGAAGCGCAGAACAAATTACAACTTTTGAGCGACTTGGTGTTGACCCGCAAGTAGTCGAATTATCTGCAGCCGTGCAAGAAATAGAAAGGGGCACGCTAGATGGCCAGGAAAACCCTTTTGCCAATACTATTACCTATAACATCTATCCACATCAGCGGTTTTATACCGCGACTTTTCATTCGTACTTGTCACGCCCGATTTTTGTACATGCCCCCTCTTTTGATGCTTGGCCTTCACATATCCAGACTAGTGTGAGGGATGCTGCAAGGGAGGCGGTTGAATTTCAACGAGCGTTTCATGATCAAGAAGAAGAGGATGCTCAGGCAATCATTCGAGAAGCTGGGGGTGAAATATTGGAACTCACCCCTGCAGCAAGGGAAGAGTTTGTAGCTGCAGTCGCACCACTATATGAAGAAGCTCAAACTCGTTATCCACAGGAACTGCTAAACATGGTAGGTTTATAGATCGAAACTACCCATTAACTTGTCATCTGCCCAGACAGAAAAACGCTGCCAATATCCTGGTACCCCCCCACATGGACGTGTGACTTGCACAACCAGTCCAGCCTGACCCCTTTGTGGTAAAGCATCCATTTTAGAACGCGTAATCAAGCCTGTCTGAGTCCGGTAAATATAGAATACGCTTTCTGTATCAATGTTGTTATAAGTCGATGACCCATAGGTTGTATCGACCAGGAAATTAAAAAAACCCAGTGCTTTTGAAAGCTCTCCCATATCCAGTACCGTGTCCTTCTTAAGATCATATGCATGGGAAGGCTCTGAATTTTGTTCGCTAGTTAAGCGGTAACGACCTTCAAATCTATCCAAACGGTATTGTGAATCTAGTCCCAGTGCGAGCGCCCAATACTTCCATTTAATAAACTCAGCATCAAGGCGCCACTGATCCCCCATTACTTGAAACTGCTCTTCTTCACAAAAATCACCAGTTCGTAATCTTGCAAGGTACTCTCGCT
Source organism: Proteobacteria bacterium UBA6522 (assembly GCA_002434915.1). Lineage (GTDB taxonomy): Bacteria > Pseudomonadota > Gammaproteobacteria > Steroidobacterales > Rariloculaceae > UBA6522. The sequence continues at coordinate 10,311 of DJLG01000129.1, read as the reverse complement.
CCCCTATCAAATTAAAACGAAGCTCAGCTACTAATGACTCTGAAGTCAAAGAGGTATAGGTATAAACCGAAGCTGATAAGAGCACTAGGCATAAAATACCTAATAGACCTAACGTAAGAATGGATGTTTTTATAAGCCGTCTCATAGAGGCTCTAGGCTGTCACTTTGCTTGGCTCGTGTCCAGCATGAAACTAAACTCCATACTTTGTAACAATGGAAGTTCTCATAAACGATGATTAGAATGAATAATATAAGAACTACTAAATTTTATGTGCTGTCTGTTATAAAACACTCCAAAGTGGATTCGTATTTCTAACTAACTTCAATGCAATTATAAAAAATAAGGGATCAATAAAGGTCTGAATTATTTTATTAAGGAGTCTCTGAATGTTTTGCTCACGAATATTTTTTCTCGGTATGGTCTGCTTATCACTTGTGAGCTTTGGCTGCAGTACAGGAAGCCAAACCCCTCTTACAATCAGTGAAGCTAGTTTGATAGCAAACCCTAATCCTGCGGTACCTCTTGCTGCCATCATGAGGGTAACTACTGATGTGCCAACTAAACTAACCCTGAATATTAGTGATGCAGAACAAAACTGGAGCGTGACTCCTAGCCAAGTAATGACCCTCAATCACGAGGTTCCAGTCTTAGGGCTTAAATCTGAGAGAACTTATAATGTGATTGCTGTGCTCGAGGATATGGATGGACGCAGCATTGAAACACCTGCCCAAGCATTTGAAACGCCGCCACTTCCAAACACATTCCCTACACCCACTATTAATGTCCGCGATCCTTCTCGTATGGAACCAGGATTTACGCTTTTTAATGTAAATGGGCGTTGGGAAGCCGATGGAACTGCCACCCTTGAGAACCTTCCCGCTGTAGTTGTAGATGATCAAGGGGAATTTATCTGGTACTACATCCCTGATGGCCATCGCGTCCATGATGTAAGACGACTTAAAAATGGAAACATGGCCTACACAGTCTTACCAGGACATAACCAACTAATTGAAATCGATATGCTAGGTAATGTTCAGCGAAAATTTCATATGACTGGGATGGCAGAAGAGTCAATAGAAGGAAGCATTTCCGTTGGAACAGATTCATTACATCATGACTATGTTGAGTTGCCCAATGGCAATCTACTATTACTGAGTTCAGAGTCCCGCGTGATTGAAAACTGGTATACCAGCGAAACTGACCCAAATGCACCACGATCTCCAGCCAATGTTATTGGAGACGTCATTGTTGAAATAACACAAGACGGTGAAATTATTAACGAGTGGAAGCTATTTGATATTTTAGACCCCTATCGTATTGCCTATAACTCAACTGCTGAAAATTTTTGGCGCAACCACTACGGTGAGGCTGCAAAAAGTAAAGACTGGACACATGGTAATGCAATTATTTATGAAGAAAGCGACCATTCATTTGTAATGTCTGTTCCATACCAGGATGCAGTCATCAAAGTGAGTATGGATACTGGTGAATTAGTGTGGATACTTGGTAATCATGACAACTGGAATGAACCTTGGAGCGATAAACTACTCACCCCTGTTGGAGAACTTGAGTGGTCCTACAAACACCATGCAATTACGCACACAGAAAATGGAACTTACCTCCTTTTCGATAATGGAGTAGCCCGATCAAGCCCATATGATGAAAAGATGACCTTGACTGATAGTTATAGCCGGGCTGTCGAATATGCGGTTAATGAGCAAACAATGGAAGTGAGCCAACCTTGGGTCTATGGCCCGAATCAGGAACAGTTCTATGCGCGTTATTTAGGGGATGTTGACTGGCATGAACAACGCGATACGGTACTGATTAATGTGGGTGGAGCTGAAACAAACTCCGAAGGAGTAAATGCCCCCCCCGCAGAAGCTAAGCGTTGGGCAAAAATAATAGAAGTGACTCATACAGATGAACCAGAAAAAGTATGGGAACTAGATTTACAGCAGCCGGATACAAGCTGGTCAATTTATCGTGCTGAGAGGATTGAAAGCCTCTACCCATAACATTTAAAAGAAACCTGGCCAGGTCACAAGGGAGGTAAAAATTATGTGGGCAAATAAGTTCCTTGGAATTCTGTTATTAATCATGTCTCCTCTTTCAGGATTATCTCACCACAGTGTTGCGGCCAATTTCGACCCGAGCGTGACGATGGAAGTCGAAGGAACGATCACTGGTATTTTCTGGCGAAACCCACATGTTGTTTTCACTCTGGCCCTCACTGGGGAGAATGCTGGGACCGAGTGGACCTTAGAAACTCATTCATTAAGCATTATGAAACGGATGGATGTTTCTGAACCTTTTGTGCAAGTGGGTGACCAGGTTAAGGCCGCAGGCTGGCCTGCAAGGCGTGGTCAAGGTTTGTTTGTAAACAATATGCTACTTCCCACAGGCGAAGAGTTTGTTTTTGTATTTGGTTCAGAACCAGCGGAGTTGCGTTGGTCTAATCAACTATGGGGAACAAATGAACGTTGGTTTGCAGAGTCTGGTGATTCCTCTGATGAAGAACGTGGGATTTTTCGTGTTTGGAGTACCACTTTAGCTGGAGGAAAAGGTTTTTTTTGGTTATCAGAATACCCTCTGACAGAAGAAGCAATAGCGACAAAAGCGGACTTTAACGCATTTACAGATAACCCATTGCTTGATTGTGCCCTAAAAGGCATGCCCACAATTATGAGCGCTCCCTACCCGATTGAGTTTGTTGATGAAGGGAACACTATTGCACTCAGAATAGAGGAATATGACCTGGTTAGAACAATACACATGGATGGACAAACCAACGCTAACCCAGAACCTTCCCTGCTTGGGTACTCGGTGGGCAGATGGGAAGACCAAACACTGATTGTTAAAACTAGCGCCTCCAATTGGGGGTATTTCAGAGGTACAGGCGAATACCCGATAAGTGCAGATAGCGAGTTTATAGAACGATTTTTAGCAACGGAAAATGGCAGTAGACTCCAATACGAATTAACAGTAATTGACCCCATGGTCTTTACAGAACCAGTTATATTGCAAAAAAGTTGGATCTGGTTGCCAGATGTAACGCTAGACCCTTATGAATGCGCCTCTCCATAACTTATAAAGTTATAGCTGGTTTTTCCAAATAACATACAAAACAAACTAAGCGCCTTAGCGTGCTGTCCAACCTCCGTCGATCTTTAGACTAGCCCCAGTCATTAAGGAAGAGTCTGATGAGGCCAAAAACATTACTGCAGAAACCACTTCGCTAAGCTGTCCAATTCTCCCCATAGGAATACAGTCCAGTGCCCATTGCTTGAACTCCTTGTCCTCAAACATTGGCTCCGTCATTGGAGTATCAATAAAGGTAGGGGCAACGCTGTTCACTCGAATCCCCTGAGATGCTAGCTCTACTCCAAGCGCTTTGGTCAAACCTTCTACGGCATGCTTTGTCATGCAGTAAGCAGTTCGATTTTGTGCCCCTATATGACCCATTTGAGAAGACATATTAATAATCGAGCCACCATTTCCTGCACTCAGCATGACCTTCACCGCACTTTGCGCTGAAAGAAATAATGCGCGCACATTTAACTGAATCATTTCATCTAGCGCATCCTCTGAAAGATTAATGAATGGTTGCGGTGAGTTAGTACCTGCATTATTAAAAAGAATATCAAGGCGTTCGAGCTTTTCTACTCTCTTCCTAAAAGAACTATTACCGATATCTTCTACCCAAATCTCGACTACACCCTCTGTCCGTTCAGACAAAGATTCCAGGTCACTTTGACTTCTTGCCACCGCTATTACGTGGGCACCAGCATGAGCCATTGACTCCGCGCAAGCCGCACCAATTCCACGACTTGCACCAGTTATGAGCGCAACCTGCCCTGTTAGGTCCCACGTCGTAGTTGTATTTTTACCCATTAGCTACCTCCATCTACCTACACAGACCACAAGATTGCAGTACAAGTCAACATTACCTAGCATGTGTTCGCCGCAGAACTCGGAGAACAAACATGGCGCGCTACCTTAAACAGGGCAAGTCCCTAAATGAAATTGCCTTAGAAGACGCAAAAATTCGTCATACCGTAGAGAATATTTTGCATGAAATTAGCTCTCATGGAGACAAAGCACTTAGAAATTATTCTCAACAATTTGATCAATGGTCTCCGGAATCCTTCCGTCTAAGTTCTGATGATATTGCAGCCTGTCAAAAAGCGCTGCCTAAACAAGTCATTGATGATATTAAATTTGCACAGACTCAAATAAGAAACTTCGCTCAAGCCCAAAAGGATGCACTTAATGATGTTGAAGTAGAAACACTACCAGGTGTTGTTCTTGGTCATAAGAATATCCCTGTCAACAGTGTCGGATGCTATGTTCCAGGAGGTAAATATCCTATGGTGGCATCAGCCCATATGAGCGTAGTCACAGCTAAGGTTGCTGGCGTTAAAAGAATTATTGCAGCAGCACCACCTCAGAAGGGAGCGCCTAGTGCCGCCATTGTTACGGCCATGGCTCTCGGTGGAGCTGATGAAATTTATTGTCTTGGAGGAGTTCAGGCGGTTGCCGCTATGGCACTTGGCACTGAAACTATTGATTCAGTTGACATGATTGTTGGACCAGGTAATGCATATGTAGCCGAAGCGAAAAGACAGCTTTTTGGAAGAGTCGGAATTGATCTCTTAGCTGGACCAACGGAAACGCTAGTTATTGCTGATGATAGCGTTGACGGGGAACTGTGCGCTGCCGATCTACTAGGACAGGCCGAGCATGGCCCAACATCTGCTGCCATTCTCCTGACAGACTCTGAACAACTTGCTAAAGATACTTTAATGGAAATCGATAGACAGCTCGGTATTCTTCCAACAGCAGATATTGCTGGGGTAGCCTGGCGTGACTATGGTCAAGCGATAGTTTGTGATAACACTGAAGAAATGGTGAAAATTGCTGATGAAATTGCCTCCGAACATGTACAAGTAATGACAAAGAACCCTGATTTCTTTTTAAATAATATGACTAACTATGGTGCTCTCTTCCTAGGCCCAGAAACTAACGTTTCTTATGGAGATAAGGTAATAGGCACTAACCATACGCTTCCAACAAAAAAAGCAGCTCGTTATACCGGTGGTTTATGGGTTGGTAAATTTATTAAGACATGCACATATCAAAAAATTACCGAGGAAGCTTCGCTACATATTGGTCAATATTGTTCACGATTATGCGATCTAGAGGGATTTATGGGCCACAAGGAACAAGCGGACATTAGAGTCCGGCGCTATGGAAACTGAGCATCCTTATTTTCGACTTAATGAAAATTAATATTTAAGCTTCTAAAATTGACACAATTTTTCACTCTATAAGGTTAGAATCAATGGTCAATGTTTTTCCGTTAAGAATTCAAAAAGGGGATTATACGATGGGGCTCTCACCTCGATTAGTTATTACTGCTATTGCTCTAATACTCGGTTTTAGCCAGTTCTCTAGCGCTCAAGACGACGGTACAGCTTATATGGTCACGTATATTGAAGTTGCGCCCTCCTCTACTGAAGAGGTAGCTCAACTATTAACAAACTATGCTCAAGAAGGCGCTTCTGCAGAGGGAAACATGCATTTCCAGGCTCTACAACGTATTGGACGCACAAGCCATTTCGCCCTAATAGAGACTTGGAGTGATGAAGCCGCAAGAGATGCGCATGGCAATTCCACAATCGCAATAAACTTCAATGAGTCCCTAGAGCCCTTTCTCTATAGCCCAACCGATGCACGTCCACATGGTGATCTTGCCACAGCAGCAGGTAGCAATACTGGGCCAAATGGTATTTTTGCAGTAACCCATGTAGACGTAACCCCGAACAATACAGAGATTGCTGTTGGTCTCCTCAATACACTTGCAACGGCAAGCCGTGGAGATGATGGTAATGCCCGATTCGATGTCCTTGTTCAGTTAAATCGTCGTAATCATATGACAGTAGTGGAAGCTTGGCAGTCGCCTGAGGACCAAGAAATACACTATGGCGCAGAACACACAAGGGCATTTCGAACAAGCCTCTTTCCTTTGAGTGGTGCTTTGTACGACGAACGATTCTATCGATCACTTTAACTAACAGAGAAACTGCCAATAATCATGCTGAGGTGGGTTTATGTGTCTTTTAGGATGATAATAAGAATAATTATCATTTAGGCTTTATCTGAGGAGAGATTCTCACTTGACACTGGCAGAACTTAGCAGAGGTGATAGGGCTCAGATTATTGCTATTGATAGCCAAAAAAATAGCGTACAGAGACTCATGGTCATGGGATTGGTAGAGGGGATAGAAATCGAGTTCCTTGGCCGTTCTCTAGGCGGAGATCCTATTGAGCTTCTCATTCATGGAAGCGCTTTATCACTTCGCCAAACAGACGCAAGACACTTCACCGTCACTATTGCTGATAAAAAAGATGGGAGCTAATTTTTATGGCTGAGCCAGCAATAAGCTCAGTACCATTAGAAAACTTAACAATTTCCCAGGGAATGTCCATAGCCCTAGTAGGCAATCCTAATGCTGGTAAAAGCACCATTTTTAATCGATTGACTGGGCTACGCCAGAAGACCGCAAACTATCCAGGCGTAACAGTTGAAAAAAAAGTAGGTAAGCTAAATTTAAGCGGATCGCTTTATGACCTGATTGATCTGCCTGGCATTTATTCTTTGAGTCCACAATCGGCAGACGAAAGCATTGCCGTTGATGTGCTATTAGGACGTGTTGAAGGCACGCCTCAACCAGACCTTATCATCGCAGTCATCGATGCTACTAGGCTTTATCAGGGGTTATACCTTCTTCAACAACTGGTAGAACTAGGACGCCCCATAGTGATCGCATTGACGATGACTGATGATGCGATTATCAAAAATATAAGCATTAATACACGTCAGTTACAAGACAAGTTCCAAGGTGTCCCTGTATGCGAACTTGTCGCAACTACGGGCAAAGGCATGAGGTCTTTGGATACTGTCATACGCAATACTATCGGAAAAAACTACCCACAAAAAAATTCTTATTGGAAGGAATTGCGTAATGCTTCAAATGAAATACAACAAAAAATAGGCGAATCTTCACTAAAACTTGTAGATATTGAACGTGCGATCATAAATGCAGACCCTGTAGCAATAGAATCTATTCAAAATGTTCTAGGCCCAGAAACCAATTCGGAACTTCTTAGATACCGCACTGAATTATGTGGGAGTGAACCACCCATTGCTGTGGAGGCAAGAGTTCGATATAGCTGGATCAAAGAAGCGTTACCTATCTTAGAAAGTAAGGCTAAAGCACCCATTAGGTGGGCAACAAAGATAACGAACTGGATAAATAGACCACTGACAGCCACAGTATTATTTTTTGGATTAATGGCAATAATTTTTCAAGCTGTATTTGCTTGGGCTACGCCATTGATGGATTTTATTGATAATACAACGGTAGGGCTCGGTACCTGGGTGCAGGATGTCATACCACCAGGGATTATAAGTAGCTTTATAGCAGATGGTGTAATCGCAGGGGTTGGCAGCGTAGTAATATTTTTACCGCAAATACTTATCCTTTTCTTATTCATCATCGTCTTAGAAGATACTGGTTACCTTGCACGAACAGCTTTTCTTATGGATCGTGCTATGCGTGCAACCGGACTTTCTGGACAGTCAGTTATTCCTCTGATCTCAGGCTTTGCCTGTGCTGTACCAGGTATTATGGCTACTCGTGTAATCCCTGATAGGCGTGACCGTATCGCGACAATTCTAGCTGCACCGTTTATGACGTGTTCAGCAAGATTGCCTGTATACGCCCTACTGATCGCTGCATTTATTCCTAACATTAATGTTGGCTTCGCCAACCTTCAGGGTCTGGTTCTCTTTGGACTCTACATGTTAGGAATAATTGGTGGCATAGGAACGGCCTTGCTACTTAAACGTTCGGCTCTACGGGGACCTAATCCCACTTTTATCCTTGCACTACCAGAATTTCATATACCAAGTTTCCGTACAGTTTTACTAAAACTACTCGATAGAGCTCGTATTTTCTTAAGACGGGCAGGAACAGTCATTTTTACAGTAGCGATACTAGTATGGGCACTGGCTTACTTTCCTCGTTCAACTAACATCGAAACAGAACGGGTTGAAGCTCAGGCTCAAGCAAGTACGGTACTCACTGGCAGCATCCTCGAAACTGAGTTAAATACGATTGACAATGAAGCTGCAGCAGCACAATTAGCACAGAGCTATTTAGGCAGAATGGGTAATTGGATTGAACCAGTTTTTACGCCACTTGGTTGGGATTGGAGAATCTCAGCTGCAGTAATTGCTGCTTTCCCTGCTCGAGAAGTAGTAGTTGCAGTCCTGGGAACAATTTATGCCGTTGGTGCTGAAGCAGATGAGACTAGCCTTGTCGAAAGATTAAGGTCCGCAACTTGGCCAGATGGACGAACTGTTTTCACGCTACCTACAGTACTTGGGCTACTTGTATTTTTTGCTTGGTGCCTACAGTGCGCAGCTACACTGGCGGTTATTAAACGTGAAACTAATACTTGGCGATGGCCAGTATTTGCATGGAGCTATATGACGGCTATAGGTTATATTGGGGCCTTACTTATTTATCAAATTGGTAGCGTCTAAACCAAAGAGAGCTCTAAATATAACGACTCTGATAAGTACCTAGGCCAGGTAATCGCTTGTAAGACTCTCAGATACATCCCAGAGCCGGGAAGCCATTTGCTCATCTTGCATATTTTCATCTGAGGTAATTGGGTTGCTATCTGCAAAATAACAGCCATTCACATCTATAAGATTCTCATGAGTAGCCACATAACTAGTGGTTGCAGCACCCTCCTGAAGGTCCTTTAAAAATAGATAACCATACAAGCGAAAAGCTAATTGCTGCCAATGAGGAAGATCCCTAGCTATGTTTGTTTGAACAACGCCTGGGTGTATTACGTTTGAAGTGGCTCGTGTGTCCTTGAGCCGTCGGGACAGTTCTAAAGAATGCAGGCCATTAGCAAGCTTTGAATGGCCATAGGCAGTCTGGCGATTAAACCATGTGGTTCCAGACAGGTCATTAAATTGAATTCCATCCGAGGGCGCAGATTGATGTGCTCGGCTTCCGACAATAACAATGCGTCCTTGAGGTGCTGAAATTACGCGCTCTAACAGTCGATTAACAAGAATAAAATGACCCAAGTAATTGACTACAAAATGTGCCTCAATGCCATTGATCTGTCGCAGCTCAGAAAAGATGGCTCCTGCATTACAGATCAGCATATCAATCGGCATACCCATCTTACTCACGCTATCTGCGCACTCCACGACCGAACCAAAGTCAGAAAGCTCTAAGACTAATGGGGTAGTCATGCCTTCGACGCTATCACACGCCATACGTCCTTTCTCCTGTGTACGGGCAGTACCGATAACATGAGCACCACGCAAAGCCAGCACACGCATCGTCTCATAACCAATACCAGAGTTAACGCCTGTAACTAAGGCCGTCTTTCCAGTTAGGTCTATACCTGATGTGACTTCCTCTGCAGTAGACCCACTTCTAAATTGGCTTAACCCATCTTCACACGCAGCATGACCAATTAATGGGCTAAGAGCCCAAGATGAACTCAACTGAAAAAATTGGCGTCGACTAAGCATTTATGTAGTCTGGTCGACTTGCGCTGTCGGATCAAGATATGAAGCACTACTGGCAATGATTCCCATGTGTCCTTAGACTACCGGATGGAATTTCCAAGGAGACACCAGTGAAAGACAATAGTATTAAAAAACAGTACTGGCATGCCAATCTCAAACTTGTTGCTGGTTGTCTCATAGTTTGGTTCACGGTTTCTTTTGGGTTTGGCATCATCCTATTAGAACCATTGAACCAGATCAGATTCTTTGGATTCGAGCTCGGCTTCTGGTTTGCCCAGCAAGGCTCAATTATCTGCTTTATAGGGCTAATTTTTTTCTATGCATGGCGTATGAACCATCTCGATAAAAAATACGGCCTAGAAGAGGACTAAAAAGTCATATGGAACTTAAAACCCTAACTTATCTTGTAGTCGGAGCTAGCTTCGTCCTTTACGTAGGCATTGCTATCTGGTCTAAAGCCGCTGATACCAAAGACTTCTATGTAGCCGGAGGGGGAGTTCATCCACTAGCAAATGGAATGGCAACTGCTGCCGATTGGATGTCAGCTGCATCTTTTATCTCAATGGCCGGTCTTATCGCATTTATTGGCTATGACGGCTCAGTTTATCTAATGGGTTGGACTGGCGGCTATGTACTACTTGCTCTTTTACTTGCTCCCTATCTTAGAAAATTTGGAAAATTC
>DJLG01000185.1:6967-17318 GCA_002434915.1 Proteobacteria bacterium UBA6522 | reverse complement strand
AGCGGCAAAAGCTGGAGCTGTAGTCATCGATAATACCTCGCAGTATCGCTATGATGAGGATATACCTCTAGTGGTTCCAGAGTGTAATGCCTCTCGTATAGCTGATCACACAAACCGCGGAATTATTGCTAATCCTAATTGCTCTACTATCCAACTAGTTGTTGCTTGCAAACCTATTCAGGACGCAATAGGAATAGAGCGTATTAACGTTTCGACTTATCAGTCCGTATCGGGTGCTGGTCGTCTTTCAATGGAGGCACTAACACAGCAAAGCCAGGCCTTACTTACAAAAGGTAATGCAACAAATAATGTACAAGCAGGTCAGGAAAAACCTATCGCTTTTAATGCGGTACCAAAAATTGGACCACTGCTGGATTCTGGATATACCCAAGAGGAGATGAAAATGGTTTGGGAAACTCAAAAGATTTTTGAGGATCCTGACATTAGAGTAAACCCGACTTGTGTTCGAATACCAGTTTATCTTGGACATTCTGAGGCTGTTCATATCGAGACGCGAACTAAGTTGACGGTTAAAGAAGCACATGAGCTATTAAGCTCAGCACCAGGCGTGACTGTTTTAGATGGTGATGGCCCTGGAGAATACCCAACTGCCACCACAGAAGCCGCTAATCGTGACGATGTTTTTGTTGGAAGGATTAGAGAGGATATTTCGCATCCAAGAGGACTAAACCTATGGGTGGTATCAGATAACCTTCGTAAGGGTGCAGCTCTTAATAGCGTTCAGATTGCAGAAATCCTAGTTAAGGACTATTTATAGGCTTGCTTTTATTCAGCGAACCGCGGGTATTATGATTTATGCTAATAGTCTACTGGTATACAGGAGCATAGTCTTATATGACTACTAGTCCCCTTCTTCTGTTAAGAATGATTGTGAGTGCCGCCGCATTATCGCTGTTGCCATTTTTAGGATGGACTCTTGATCTTGGAAATATTGAATTAAGGTCCGATCTAAATCAGCCTCTAGAAGCTGATATTTTTATTCTTGAATCAACGCCTGAAGAGATAAGGAATCTTCAGGTAAGGCTTGCAACGCCCGAAACATTTGAGTTGTATGGAGTAGATCGACCGGTATTTCTATCTGAGCTTGAATTTCAAATAATCACGGACAATCTTGGCCAGGAGGTCATTCGCATCCTGTCTGAAAGTGATGTTAGCTCACCTTCCACGACTATTCTGTTAGATGTAACTTGGCCAGATGGTCAATTGCTTGGCGAGTACATCATTGAATGGCCGACCACACAGCCCTTTGGTTTCTATGGTCCCGTTAGACAGGGAGATACTCTTTGGAGTCTGGCTGATTTTCATTTGCCTACAGGCGTCATTGTCAACCAAATGATGATAGCTATGTTCAGGGCTAATCCTGATGCATTCAACGGCAATATTAATCTTTTACTAGAAGGGGCTTTATTACGAATCCCAGAGTTGGATGAAGCGAGACAAATAGATCCAAATGAGGCAACTCAAGAGGCAATTCAACAGACACAGGACTGGGAAGAAAATCTAATACAAACAGGATTACGTCTCATACCAGTGAGTGATGAGGTGAGCTCTGAGGCGGCTGTGATAATCGAGCTAGAAACGGAAAATACTGTTTTACAGACCGAGTTAGAGGAGACTCAGCGATTGCTGAGATTACGGAATAGTGAACTTGCTGAGCTACAGTCACGTATTTCAGCTATGGAGGATGTTTCTTCAGTAGCTACAAGTCCGGACGGTTCTGATCTAGCTGAGTTAGCGAATGGAACTGATTCTTCTTCTGTATCAAATGTGGTCAACCCTAGGCCTGAGCAATCTACTTTTCTATCCTGGTTTAATCGTTTTTTGACCTCACCTTTTCTATTGATAGGGATAGGCCTACTTGTATTAGTGGGTTCAGCAGTTTGGTATCTAAGGCATAGGCAACGTGTCGAGCCGCCTGCTATAGGAAGTTGGGAGACGCTTGAGGGTCAGTTACAAGATAGTACTTCAGAGACTGAAGTGATAGATGTAGCTATGAAACTTGATCTTGGTAGAGCCTATATTGATATGGGAGATTCAGAGTCAGCTCGTAAGGTTTTAGAAGAGGTTATTGAGGAAGGCAATCCTACCCAACAGGAGGAAGCCAAGGCGCTCCTTGTAGGGCTTCTCCTTAAGTAGCTAAAGGGTATAAGTCCTGACATGGCGCGAATAGCTTTAGGGCTTGAATACGATGGGACTGGGTTTGTGGGTTGGCAGGTTCAACGTACAGGGCGAAGTATTCAGGATACTATTGCTCAGGCCGTATCTGTTGTTGCAAATGAAACGGTATCTATCTTAGGAGCAGGTCGGACAGATGCAGGCGTCCATGCGGCATGCCAAGTTGCACATTTTGATACCAGTGCAGTTCGTACCAAACGGGAATGGATACTAGGCATAAACTCAAAGTTACCAGATGATATTGTGGTGCATTGGGCAAATGAAGTTGATGGTGAATTCGACGCCCGTCGCTCAGCACTATTGAGACGTTATCGTTATCTGATAATGGAGCGAGAAACACGATCAGCCCTTCTCCGCCATCGGACCTGGTGGTTACGAAAGAAGCTGGACAATAATTCAATGATTTCTGCAGCTTCCAGATTGTTGGGTGAGCATGACTTCTCCGCATTCCGTGCTTCAAGCTGTCAGTCGTATTCGCCAATACGTCGATTAGTATCAGTGGAGATTAATCGAGTTGGGGATTTGCTTCATCTTGAATTTACGGCCAATGCGTTTTTACAGCATATGGTTCGCAATCTTGTAGGTGTTTTGGCAGAGATTGGGAGTGGTAAAGCTAGTCCTAATTGGGCAGAGGAGGTGCTTAATAGTCGTGATCGAACAAAAGGCGGTGTCACAGCTCCACCCCAAGGTTTATCTCTTATTGGGGTAACTTATCCGGATAGATACGATTTTTCTTATTCAATTGATCAGAGTATTTAAATTTTATAGGTTAAAAATGACTATCCTACTTTATTACTACCTTGTAACATTGCTAAGTATCCAAAAATTATTAGCTTTTCCCTGATTATCTTTTCGTTAATATTTTCATTCCATAAATAACTAGGTCATCTATGAGTTGGTTTGATAAATTAATTCTATCCCGGGTTAAAACTGTAAAACCCAGACGGACTGTGCCGGAGGGCCTATGGGTTAAATGCACGGGGTGCTCAGCGCAGCTTTACCGAGCTGAACTCAAACGTAATCTCTTCGTTTGCCCTAAGTGTCAACACCATATAAGGATTGGTGCGCGTGAACGTCTAGAGATGTTTCTCGATGCGGATTCTGGGTATGAGATTGCCGGTAAACTAGAGCCTCTGGATCCTCTAAAATTCAGAGATAGCAAAAGATATAAAGACCGGCTATTGAAGGCGCAAAGTGATACTGGTGAGAAAGATGCCTTAGTAGTGATGGCTGGTAGCCTTAATTCAATAACTATTGTAGCAGCAGCTTTTGAGTTTGAATTTATGGCTGGATCTATGGGCTCTGTGGTGGGTGAGCGGTTTCGTCGGGCTGTGGATTATTGCCTTGAGTATAGGCGCCCCTTCGTTTGTTTTACGGCTAGTGGGGGTGCGCGAATGCAGGAGGCACTTTTCTCTTTACTCCAGATGGCTAAGACAAGCGCTGCTTTGGCGGAACTAGCCGAGGCAGATTTGCCCTATATTTCAGTAATGACGGATCCAACTACGGGGGGTGTATCAGCTAGTCTGGCGCTCCTTGGAGACATTAATATTGCCGAACCCAACGCTCTAATTGGATTTGCAGGTCCTAGAGTTATTGAACAGACGGTTGGAGAAACCCTTCCAGAGGGTTTTCAGAGGGCTGAGTTTCTACTTGAAAAAGGCGCTTTGGATATGATTGTTGATCGACGCAATGCTAGGGATGAAATTGCTGGTTTGCTTTCAAAACTAATGGATCGGCCAAACCTTATTTGAACGCTGATACCCCTATGCAGTCATTATCCGTTGAGGACTGGCTTCAATGGTTGGAAACACTGCATCCAAAAAAAATTGATATGAGCCTTGATCGGGTGACAGCAGTTATAAAGAAACTTTCACTGACAAGACCCTCTTATAAAATTATTACTATTGGGGGAACTAATGGGAAGGGTTCTTGTGTGGCGTTATTGGAGGGTATTTATCGCGAGGCAGGATTTCAGGTGGGTGCATATAGTTCTCCCCATCTTTGGCGTTTTAACGAACGGATTCGTTTTAATGCTATTGATGTATCTGATGAGAAACTAATAGATTTATTCTTAGCTATAAATACGGCTCGAGGTAATATCACTCTATCTTATTTCGAATATGCGACCCTTGCGGCGCTATTGTATTTTTCCTGGTCTGAAGCTGACATAGCACTACTAGAGGTAGGGCTTGGTGGTCGTTTGGATGCGGTTAATGCGGTTGATGCAGATGCTAGTCTTTTGGCGAGCATAGCTATTGATCATCAGGAATGGCTGGGTGAGACTCGAGAGGAAATTGGTTATGAAAAGGCAGGAATCATGCGTATTAGAAGACCTACGATTGTCGCTGAGCGTGATTGTCCGAAAAGCATCCTGAATTTTGCAGAACAGTTACAAGCAAAGGTTAAACGGATTGGTTATGAGTTTGACGGTACAGTGGATCAGATGGGCTGGACATACCAAGACATAAGTTGCAAAAAAGTAGGATTGCCCTTTCCTAACTTTGGTGGTGATGAACAGCTAAATAATGCTGCGGGGTGTGTAGCCGTAGTTGAGTCCTTGCAAGATGAGTTGCCTGTTAGTAACGATGCCTTGGTCTCAGGCTTAAAACATACACAATTGGGAGCGCGCGCAGAGATATTAGAAATAGATGGCGTAACATGGATTTTTGATGTTGCTCATAACCCAGCAGCGGCAAGCGCTCTTTCCAAGGTTTTGGGTAGGTATCCGGTTGATGGAAGGACTCTTGCAATTGTAGCGATAATGGACGATAAGGATTTAGTCGGTATCCTAGAACCAATGTTGCTAGAAGTTGATGAATGGTTAGTAACTCAGACTGGTGATAAACGTTCTGCATCTGCAGATTCGCTCAAAGAAGCGTTAGGCAAGGGGGCTGTCGTTGCTGCATATCCAGATATTACTTCGGCTTGTGAACACGCTAAACTTAATGTAAACCAAGCAGATCGAGTCTTGGTTTTTGGTTCCTTTTATCTGGTGGGTCCCGCTATGTCGACGCTTGGGCTATACTTCGGCTCATCGTAGCCGCATAGGCTAATTGCCAGATGGAACGGAGTTTAAAGGAACGACTTATTGGTGCTACGGTATTAGTAGCATTAGCGGTCTGGTTGATTCCTTGGGTATTAAATGGCCCAGTTTCTACTGTGGGAGTTAATTCTTCAGAAGGTTTAGCTTTACCCGTTGTTCAGAACTTTGAAGAGACTCGGACCCAGATCATAAATCTTGATGAGAATCGTGAGCCGCCAATATCATCATCTGGAAATAATGTTGCTAACGGAATCAACCAGTTAGCCGAGTCAACGAGACTTGATGTTGCACCACAACCTGGGTCTCAGATAAGTAACGAAAATAGTTTTCAAGAGGAAACAAGTATTCTTGCTGAACAAGAGCAACTCGTCTCTCAAGTTTCGGGTGAGAACACATGGGTTGTCCAGGTAGGAAGTTTTGGAGAACTTGAGAATGCGCAGAGACAAGTTCAACGGGTAGCTACTTTTGGTTTTGAAGCTAGTGTTTCCAGTTTTTCAACTAGTGATCGTACAATGTTCAGGGTTAGGATTGGCCCTGCATCTACTCGGGTTGATGCTGAAGGCGTTGCTTCTTCCTTAGTGATACATGGGTTTGTTCCCCAGGTTGTTAGCCAGGACTAAAAAATGCAGTGTGTTGTCGATGTCTTGGGTTGATGTGTTAATTATATTGGGTTGTTTTGCATCTGCATGTCTTGGCGTTTGGCGCGGGTTCATGAAAGAGGTGCTATCTTTAATAACCTGGCTGGCGGCTATTTGGCTTGCTTGGCGATTTACATGGGTTATAGAACCGGCATTGAGTCAATGGGTAGCTGCACCAGAATTAAAATTATGGTTTGCCCGATCAGTTATTTTTATCGTGATTTTGGCGGTAGGAGGAATATTGTCTTGGTTTGTCCGGAAGCTTCTTCTGCATCCTGTATTGAGTGGGACAGATCGACTATTGGGGGCCATATTTGGGCTAGGTCGTGGTGTGATTATTGTCGGTTTAGCGGTAATTTTACTAAGGTTTTTAGGATTAGAAGAGGATTCTAGGTGGCAAGAGGCAAGATTGAACCCCTATGGTAATCATATTGCGGAAAGTATCCTTTATTATGCGGAGTTTGGTAATAGTTATGTTCAGCAACAGTAATTAATATAGACAAGGCCTATGTGTGGAATTGTTGGAATAGTCGGACAAGAGGCTGTTAATCAGCCACTCTATGATGCTTTGAGTAGTCTCCAGCATAGGGGCCAGGATGCTGCTGGAATCATGACTGAGGATAATGGCAATCTGCATCTGCGAAAGACTAATGGCCTGGTTCGTGATGTTTTTCAAGAGCAGCATATGATGCGTTTGACTGGTAATGTTGGAATAGGACATGTGAGGTACCCAACAGCTGGTAGTTCAAGTATGTCTGAGGCCCAACCGTTCTATGTTAATTCTCCGTATGGAATTGCACTTGCTCATAATGGAAATTTGGTAAATACAGATGAGCTTAAGCGACTAGTTACTGAAAGTGATCACCGTCATCTAAATACTGACTCAGATACAGAAGTGTTGCTCAATGTGTTTGCTCATGAGTTAGGAAAGGGGTTTGCAAAGGCATTAACGCCAACCGCAATCCTTAATGCAGTAGGCGAAGTCCATAGACGATGCTCAGGCGCATATGCTGTTGTTGCAATGATTATTGGTTACGGAATTGTGGCTTTCCGTGATCCAAACGGTATACGACCTTTAGTGGTGGGATCAAGAAAAACGGGTGCCGGATTGGAGAGAATAGTCGCTTCTGAAAGTGTAGCGCTTGATGCCCTTGGGTTTGTATTAGATCGTGACATATTGCCGGGAGAGGCAGTTTTTATTGATAAGAGTGGTAAGCTCCATAGTAGAGAAATCGTTAAGGAGCAATCCTATTCTCCTTGTATTTTCGAATTCGTTTATTTTGCTCGTCCCGATTCAATCATTGATAAATTATCGGTATATAAAGCCCGATTACGTATGGGCGAAAAGCTTGCAGAAAAAATTCTTTACTTACGACCTGATCATGATATAGATGTGGTTGTTCCGGTTCCAGATACCTCTCGCACTGCTGCGGTTCAGGTTGCCCATGAGCTAGGGGTAAAGTATCGAGAGGGTTTCATTAAGAATCGCTATATTGGTAGAACATTTATCATGCCAGGGCAAGCAGAGCGGCAGGCCTCCGTGCGTCGAAAGCTTAATGCTATCGATCTTGAGTTTCGTGGAAAAAATGTTCTTCTCGTTGATGATTCAATTGTTCGAGGTACAACATCTAAACAGATTATAAATATGGCTCGTGAGTCGGGAGCTAACAAGGTTTACTTTGCTTCAGCTGCTCCACCGGTTCGTTATCCAAACGTTTATGGAATCGATATGCCGGCAGCAAGTGAACTTGTGGCCAATGGTCGAACTATAGAGGAGATCCAAACAATAATTGGAGCGGATTGGCTTATATACCAGAACCTCGAGGATCTTGAGCAGGCGGTTTATCACGAAGAGGCGGATATAGATTTTTTTGATACATCTTGTTTCTCAGGAAAGTATGTAGCAGGTGATATAAGCCCTACATATTTAAATCAACTAGAGGTTATGCGTTCAGATGCTGCGAAAGCTGAACGAAACGCCATGATTAGAGACAAAGAGGATAGTGAGGATTTTCCACAATCTACAGGCGTTGTTTAGTTCAGTATTAATGTGTCTGAGTGGGTGCTGAAAGAGTCTCAAGCTCATATCCAGTTTTACCCCAACGAACTACGCTTCCCTCTTCATACCAGTCCCCTAATACGATCCGAGTAGCATCTGTTCCGCTTAACTCAAAATGGTGAATATTTGGACGATGTGTGTGGCCATGCAGTAGCACTCTAACATCATATTTAAGCATGATATCTGCCACGGTTTTTTGATTTACATCCATTATTTCTGGTTTTTTTTGTGCGATAGCTTCCTTACTGTGCTCACGAATATTATTCGCAATCGCTTTACGTTCTTGGATAGTTTTAGAAAGAAAGTCTTGTTGCCAGTCTGGGTCTCGTACCATAGATCTAAGTGCCATGTAGGGTTCATCATCTGTGCACAACAAGTCACCGTGAGTCAGAAGCACACGTGTTCCCTCAATTTCTAGAACTTCATACTCCTTTAATAATTTGCAGCCTGTGAGGTCAGCAAACCGTTTGCCGATAAGAAAATCACGATTTCCATGCATAAAAAAACATGGGACACCCCGTAGTTTAAGCTTTGTTAAAGCTTCTATTACAGGAGTATTACCGAGCTCTTTATTGTCATCTCCGATCCAAACCTCAAATAGGTCGCCTAGTATGTACAGCGCATCAGCGTTTGATGCCTCTTGCTCTATAAACCGAAGAAATTGCTGTATAGCAGCAGGTCGCTCTGAATCTAGGTGGAGATCAGAGATGAAGAGAATACTCATTGGTATTTACTCGTTAAGGATTTCAACACTCTCAATTATGATGTTCTGTATCGGAACATCTCTTTCAAATACTCCCCTGGCTCCAACGTCTACATGACCAATTTGATCAACGATTTCCATGCCTTCGACTATTTTTCCAAATACAGCAAAGCCCCAACGGGTTGGCCGAGGATTTAGATCTGTATTATCAGAGAGGTTGATATAAAATTGTGCCTTGCCTCCGTGTGGATCGTTACCTCGTGCAATACCAATAGTTCCGCGAATATTACTGAGACCGTTTCCTGACTCATTCAAAACGTTACCATCTGCAGGTGTCGGTTTTTCAACAAGGTTGCTGGTGAATCCACCTGTTTGTGCAACGAATCCTTGAATGACGCGATGAAAAATAGTTCCCTCATAGTGGCCTGCATTTACATAACTCAAAAAGTGTTCAACCGTTAGGGGGGCTCTACCTATATCGAGTTCTGCAACAAATGCCCCTAAATTCGTGACAAATCTAACTTGTGTGTCAGGTGGCAGTGTATCGTCTTCGGGTAATGTAGGCTCTTGTGCGCTGGCCATACTGATGACCAAACCCATCAAAAGTAATAGTTTATTTAACCTCATGGTATATCTCTGCTATTTGTTGAGCTATCAGATGATAACCGAAGCACGCCTTTCGGGTTGATTAAAATTATTTTTAGCCCAAACTAAGTTCTGCTGCATTTAGAGTGTTGCTAATGAGTGTGGCTACGGTTATTGGGCCTACACCGCCTGGTACGGGGGTAATAAGACCAGCGCGTTTTTTTGCTCCTTCAAAATCCACATCACCGATCAGTTTCCCGTTCTCTAGGCGCGTAATGCCAATATCGATTACCACAGCACCAGATTTAATCCATTCACCTGGTATTAACTCAGGCTTGCCCACCGCTACACAGAGAATATCAGCAGCACGCACATGCTGTTCAAGATTTTTCGTTGAACCATGACAAATGGTTGTTGTGGCCCCCGCTAGTAACATTTCTAAGGCAAGTGGACGACCAACATGATTAGAGC
Source organism: Proteobacteria bacterium UBA6522 (assembly GCA_002434915.1). GTDB lineage: Bacteria > Pseudomonadota > Gammaproteobacteria > Steroidobacterales > Rariloculaceae > UBA6522. The sequence continues at coordinate 7,623 of DJLG01000185.1, read as the reverse complement.
GTCCAATAATCACCACATGCTGTCCAGTAATTTTGACAGCTGATCGTTCCAGGATAGTCATAACGCCATATGGTGTGCACGGCCTTAAAATGGGAATGCCCTGGCTGAGCCGTCCCAGCGAGAAGGGGTGAAACCCATCAACGTCTTTAGTCGGAGATATCCGTTCGCAGGCTAAATTTTCATCGATATGTTTAGGTAGAGGGGACTGCACAAGAATACCGTCTATATCTTTATTAGCATTAAGTGTATCGATTAGCTCAAGTAGGGTTTGCTGAGAGATGTCCCCAGCAAGTTCATGATGAAAGGATTTAATTCCAGTTTCATCACAGGCTTTCCGTTTATTGCGCACATAGATATGTGATGCGGGATCTTGTCCCACAAGAATAGTCGCCAGTCCAGGTGCTCGTAACCCTTCTGAGATTCGTGTCTTAATCTTTTTGGCCACTTCTGCTTGTATTTCTTGAGCAATGGCCTTGCCATCTATGATCTTAGCTAGCATAAAGCTCTTTGTTTTTTATAGGGTACTGATTCTCGCATATTCAGTTATTTAACACTCGTAAATTGCGGCTTAGGGTTTAGGCTATTAAGATGGCATCGTAATAAGGTTCGGGGCATAGCGCAGTCTGGTAGCGCATCTGCTTTGGGAGCAGAGGGTC
>DJLG01000185.1:0-6682 GCA_002434915.1 Proteobacteria bacterium UBA6522 | reverse complement strand
GCGCAGCCTGGTAGCGCATCTGCTTTGGGAGCAGAGGGTCGGCGGTTCGAATCCGTCTGCCCCGACCATTTATTATTTTTGGTATTAACCAGTAGCGTGTGTGCAGAAATTTAGCGCCTGTAGCTCAACCGGATAGAGCACCGGCCTTCTAAGCCGGGGGTTGCAGGTTCGAGTCCTGCCAGGCGCGCCAAGTAAATTACGGGTTAGAATTAGCCAAACTATGGTGGGCGTAGCTCAGTTGGTAGAGCCCTGGATTGTGATTCCAGTCGTCGTGGGTTCGAGTCCCATCGTCCACCCCAATTTATTGAGAATAAAGAAAATATATGGGCCGTTAGCTCAATTGGTAGAGCAGTGGACTCTTAATCCATTGGTTATAGGTTCGATTCCTATACGGCCCACCACCACTAAAGTAGTAAAGGTGTGCTTAATGAGTAAATTCTACGCGCTGTTTGGGCTAATCATCATAGGTCAATTAGTTGGAGTATCTCATGCGCAAAGTATTAACTCTCAGTCATGTGATGCGCTAAATAATCTTGATGTTCCAGGTACGGTCTTGCGACTGTCTAATGGTGGTATTGAAATAACTAATGCTGATTTTGTTCCTGCCTCAGGACGTGCTATTGCTGACAATGGCGATGTGATTCTTGATCTTCCGGAGCATTGCCGTGTTCAGGGTGAAATTGCACCTATAGACTCAAACGCCCCTTCCATCCTATTCAACGTCAATATTCCCGTTGAATGGAATGGTAAGACATTGCAATCAGGCGGTGGAGGTCTTGGAGGTAGTAGGAATACCTCTCCTGGAAGAAAAGCTTCAGGACGTTGGGATCCTCAGCCCTACACGGATACTTATCCTCTAACGAATGGGTATGCGACTTTTGGAGGCGATGAGGGACATCAGGGAAATGATATAAGTTTTGTTTACAACGATGAGGCATTACGCAACTGGGCTAGTGATTCTTTTATTAAAGTTAGAGATATCTCTATTTGGTTGATAACTCACGCCTATGGGCGTGCACCGGATTTCAATTATTTCAGTGGGGAGTCGGCTGGTGGACGTGAGGCGGTCATGATGGCTCAGCGATTTCCGGATTCCTATGATGGAATTATTGCTGTCACACCCGTTATTGGATGGACCTATATCCATATCGGCGATAATCGGATTCGAAGCAAGTTGGTTGATGGTTGGTTAGATGCTGATGATATTTCACTTATAGCCGATAAGACTCGTGAGCTCTGTGATGCTGATGACGGTTTGGTAGATGGCATTATTGCGCGTTACATGGAATGTCAGATGAACCCTCAAATACTCCTATGTCCAGATGATGGGGAAGGGGAAGGTTGTTTGTCTGCCGCGCAAATTTCAGCACTTAATGCGATCAGAGAGCCTTGGGCAAGCACGGTACCTTATGCGCACAACATAAACCGTTTTCCAGGTTTTGGCACTACTGGCGATGAAGATGGGCTTGATAATCAGTACTCTTTTTATATGGTTGGAACGGTACCACCTCTAGTTCCACTGCCGCCGGGGAGAGGTTGGCAACAAGGGCTTGGTGGTATTTTGAACTTCGGGGCTCTTTGGGTAAGGCATGTCATTGCTCAGGATGAGAGCTTTCAGCCCCATAACTTTTATGCCCCAGCTTATTCAGATCGAATTCAGTATTTGTCAGGATTATTTGATGCGACTGATCCGGATTTATCAGAATTTCACCAGCACGGGGGGAAGCTGATCGTTTTGCAGCAATCAGCTGATAATGCTGTTAGCACTCCGATGATCGCAGAGTACTATCGATCGGTGGTTGCTACGTTAGGCGAGGCTATAACAGATGAAACGCTTCGGTTTTATGTTGGACCCGGAGGTTCACACAATGGAGGTGGGGTTGCCCAAGCTGATCTGCTTGGGCTTCTTGAGTCCTGGGTCGAAGAGGGTATTAGTCCATCCGGTGAGATACCGATTCATGATATTGATCCACAGACGCTTGAAACACGAAGATCTATGGTTGCCTGTGTGTACCCAATGTATACCCACTATAACGGTACTGGTGACATCAATGATTCAGATAACTATTCATGTGCGGATAGAAATGATCCGCTTGCTTATGGTTTGGAGTAAGTTTCTGAAACAGATTTTTCCGGCATGTATTAATGTCAGTTTGGGATCTGTTGTATCACTTTTAGTAGTAGGCTTATTTGTTATGAAAGATGCGTCTCCGCAAGCTCCACCTGAAACTGATAAGGAGCTTTTCAATTATGAGCTACATGGCGAATTGATTGAGGATCCCTATCACTGGTTAGAGGGTAGTCAGGCCCCTGAAGTTGAAGGCGATGATCAGTTGCTTGAAAGGCGCATTAGCGATTGGACAGACGCTCAGAACGCCTTCACAAGGTCTAGGCTAGATGATTTGAGTGGTCGGGAGACACTTGAGTCAGAGCTTTCATCACTGCTTTCTTTAGACTCATATGGAATTCCTCGAGTGGTTGGTGATTGGTTTTTTTATACCCTTCGTCGAGGAGATCAAGCTCAACCAATTCTTTATGTCCAGAAAGGCGAGACTGGCGAACCCCGCGAACTGCTTAATGTAAATGAATTAGATGACTCTGGTTTGCTTGCGCTAGCTTGGTATCGGCCAAGTCCAGATGGCGAGTTAGTGGCATTTGGTACCTATCAGGCAGGTGATGAGCAAACTACAGCCTTTATTTTAAAAACTTCCACTGGAGAGTGGCTAGACGATAAAATTGATGGGCGAGTAGGTGCTGTAGATTGGCTTGATGATGGGGACCACTTCTTGGTGCGTAGGCTTTCTATTCAAGATAATCCCTATTCAGGACAAATTACTTTGCATCGTCTTGGTCGTGAACCTAGCGAAGATCCTGTTTTGTTTGAGCAATACACAGAAGGTGATCTAGCAACTACCTGGGGTCCTTATCCAATTGTATCTAGGGACGGTCGTTGGTTAGTTATTGTTTATTTCACCGGAACTGATTCAAATGATCTATGGTTTTATGATCTTGATGAATGGCGTGAAAATGGAGTGTTAGTGCGGCAAGACCTTTTGGTAGGCGAAGACGCTCGTATCATGGGCTTCATCGAAGGGCAGACGTTCTATGCAGAAACCACGCTCGATGCATCGAACAAACGCGTTGTAGCATTTGATTTAGACAGTGATGATCCATCGAGCTATAGAGAAGTAATTCCATCGAGGCAGGATGCCGTTATTACAGGAATTTCCTCAGCACCTGGACAAATTGTTGTTGAGTACCTGGCAAACGCTTATAGCAGTATTGAGGTATTTAATAGAGCTGGTGAGTATCTGATGCCAATTGAACTGCCTGATATTGGTAGTGCCTCAATGCTGACTAATCCCAAAAGTGAGAAAGCTTGGTTTAGATTTGAGAGCTTTGCCGAGCCGGAGAGTATTTATCAGGTAAATCTGGCTGATGGTTTTACCAAGCTTTGGCGTCGTCCTGAGCCAGCCATAGATACCAGTGATCTGATTGTTAAGCAGGTGTTTTTCAGTTCCATAGATGGGACGCAAGTCCCTATGTTTCTAATCCATCATAAAGATATTCAGATGGATGGGGAGAATCCGACTGTTTTATATGGTTATGGTGGCTTTGATATTTCTCTAACTCCTAATTTTATGACTACATGGCTACCTTGGCTCACCAGGGGAGGTGTTTACGCTGTCGCTAATCTTCGTGGTGGTGGAGAGTATGGTGCCAACTGGCATCGCGCCGGGATGCTCGAAAACAAGCAAAACGTCTTTGATGATTTTTACTCAGCAGCAGAGTGGTTGTTTGATAATGGTTATACACGTTCAGAAAGGCTTGGTATTAGAGGCGGGTCAAACGGTGGGCTCTTGACGGGGACAGCAATCACGCAGCGCCCGGAGCTTTTTTCTGCAGCAATAGTCGCAGTTCCATTATTAGATATGTTGCGTTACCAGTATTTTCTTATGGCCCGTTATTGGGTGCCAGAATATGGAAGCGCAGAAATAGCTGAACAATTTGATTATATTCGCGCTTATTCTCCTTATCACAATATTCGCTCCGGAATTAAATATCCTGCAACTTTATTGACAGCAGGGGAGAATGACACACGAGTGCATCCTCTTCACGCGCGGAAAATGGCGGCTGCATTGCAAGCAGCTAGCACTAGTGATTTAGAAGAAGAGCCGATTCTTCTTTGGATAGATCGCTCTGCTGGCCATGGACAGGGTAAGCCGCTTGCTCAGAGGGTCGAGGAATCAGCAGATCAGGTTGCTTTTATGGCCTGGCAATTAGGACTTCGATAGATGGTGTTGGAGTTCGCTATAATGGTTGTAGGACTCGTGCTGTGCGAAAGTGGCGGAATTGGTAGACGCGCTGGATTTAGGATCCAGTGGGGTAACCCGTGGGAGTTCGAGTCTCCCCTTTCGCACCATATAGTTTGCTGAGTGATGATCTTATTGAATACTAGTAATTTTTTGGATGGTTCCAGAGGAACTCGTGGATAAAGAAACTACAGATCTAATTGATGTCTCCATAGAAACAAAGAAGGGTTTGGAGAGGTGTATGACAGTATCCCTGCCTGTGAGCGAGATTGAACAGGACGTGGATGCTAGTTTAAAAAGAGTTGGTAAGACAGCTCGAATTAAGGGTTTTCGACCGGGTAAGATCCCGGAAAAGGTGTTACGTCAGCATTATGGTGAACAGGTTCGCCAGGACGTTATGACAGACACTATTCGCATAAGTTATGCGCGTGCACTGGAGCAAGAGGAGCTGAGACCAGCTGGAGGACCAAGTATTGAGGCCCTTCCCTCGGACGATGAGGACAAGTTCAGTTATCAAGCAACCTTTGAGGTTTATCCTGATATAACACTTAAACCTACTGAGTCTATTTCCATAGAAAAACTTAAGGTTGAAGTAGAAGACGCTGACGTTGATGAGATGGTGGCAAAGCTTCGCGATCAGCAAGCAGATTGGGAAGAAGTAGAGCGTAAGTCTGTAGCGGGTGATCGTGTGATTATCGATTTTTTTGGTAAAGTCGATGAAGATCCATTTGAAGGAGGTGAGGGGAAGGAAGTACCTGTGATTGTTGGCGAAGGTCATGTAATAGAAGACTTTGATAAAGCGCTTAAGGGCTTATCTGCTGGGCAAGAAAAGGTTGCTAAAGTAAAATTCCCAAAGGATTACCCTTCAGAGCATTTGGCAGGAAAAAAAGCGGTTTTTGACATCACTGTGCATAAGGTTCAAAAGAAGGTGCTTCCCGAACTTGATGAGGAGTTTCTAAAAAAAATGGGTGTTGAAGATGGGGGTTTGGACGTATTAAAGGACCAACTTCTGGAAAGCATGAATAGAGAATTGCAAGAAAGACTGAAGTCAGAGACTAGAAATAGAGCATTCAGTGGTCTCCTCAAGGCAAATACAATTGAGGTGCCAAATGCTTTAATAGAAGAGGAAATTAAAACGCTTCAAGCTGATGCGATGAAGCAACTTGGGATAGAAGACCCAGAAAAGGCACCGCCGACATCTGAATTTCATGACGCTGCTAAGCGTAGAGTAGGTGTAAGCCTTCTTGTTCAAGAGCTAATCAAAGACAATGAAATCAAACTTGATGAAAAACGAGTCGATGAGAGAGTTGATGAGTTTGTTTCCCGCTATGAACAGCCAGAAGAGGCCGCAAGAATTTATCGGAGCAACCAGGAGCTAATGTCTCGTATGGCATCTGGTGTTCTAGAGGAACAGGTTATGGATTTCATACTTGAAAATGCAAAAGTAAAAGAGATAACCAGTAGTTTTAAAGAGTTTATGGGTTAGCAGATGGCGTTTATTGCAAGGAGTTGGCAGTGAGCACAACAGGTTTAAATTTAGTTCCAATGGTGGTTGAGCAAACTGCTCGTGGTGAACGTGCATATGATATTTATTCGAGATTACTTAAAGATAGAGTAGTGTTTATCGTTGGAGGGATAGACGATAATGTTGCAAATGTTGTTGTAGCTCAGCTGCTTTTTCTTGAGTCAGAAAATCCGGATAAAGATATCCATCTTTATATAAATTCTCCGGGTGGAATTGTGACAGCGGGTCTTTCAATCTATGACACGATGCAATTTATTAAGCCGGACGTAAGCACAATTTGCGTAGGCCAAGCTGCCAGTATGGGATCACTGTTATTGGCAGGTGGTGAGAAGGGTAAGCGTCATTGCCTTCAGCACTCCCGGATTATGATTCATCAACCAAGTGGTGGTTTTCAGGGGCAAGCATCAGATATTGATATCCAAGCTAAGGAAGTTTTGAAGTTGCGCGAACGCCTTAATCAGATATTGGCGAAACATACTGGACAGTCAATAGAAGTTATTGCAAAAGATAGTGATCGAGATAATTTTATGGATGGAGAAACTGCCATCAAGTATGGATTAATCGATAGCGTTCTTGAGAAAAGAGCTGAAAGCGCAATTGATAAGGATAAATAATCCTATATAAATTAATTATTTATGAAAGTTTTCTGATATTTTTACACTGTTATTAGTTGAAACGTCTGGTTTGGCATAACAAAGGAAGTAATGCTATAAACCTAGTTTAGTTAACCTTAGACCTTACAAAGGATGTGACACGATATGAGTGATGATTCCCACGGCAAATCGGAAGACGGCAAGCTGCTGTACTGTTCGTTCTGTGGTAAGAGTCAGCATGAGGTTCGCAA
>DJLG01000109.1:604-2885 GCA_002434915.1 Proteobacteria bacterium UBA6522 | reverse complement strand
AGAATTTCAGTTTGGAGATCATAAAGTAAAAGCCTTTCATACTCCAGGGCATCCTTTAGGGCATATGGTTTATCATTTTGAAGAACAAAGTCTAGCCTTTGTTGGCGATACTTTATTTGCTATGGGCTGCGGAAGGCTCTTTGAAGGAACCCCAGAACAGATGTGGTCCTCGCTTAACATCATTAAGGGGTGGCCTGAGAAGACTCAGTTATTTTGCGCTCATGAATACACTCAAGCTAACGCTGAATTTGCCCTTACAGTAGACCCTGATAATCAAGCGTTATTGAAACGAAAGATAGATGTGGAGAATCTAAGAAATAGCAACCAGCCAACCGTGCCAACAACTCTAAGCATAGAAAAAGACACCAATCCGTTTTTAAGGGCAAACGATAGCAATATCAAAGCTCATTTAGGTATGCCACAGTCCTCTGATCTTGAGACTTTTGCAGAAATAAGAAAGCGTAAAGACAACTTTTAATTATAATTATTAGTGTGCGCCCGTAGCTCAGCTGGATAGAGCGTGTGGCTACGAACCACAAGGTCGGGAGTTCGAATCTCTCCGGGCGCGCCAAAAGGAGAAAGAAATGCGAAGAATAATTACCGGACATAATAACGAGGGTAAATCAGTGATTAAGCTTGATGGGCCGCCACTAAGATCAGTTGGTGAAGATGTTGGAGGCTTATTTGAAATATGGAACACAGATGGAAACCCCATAGACAGTTTAGATGCCATTGACAGGACCGATACAGAGATAATCCTCTCTCCCTCTCCGGGCGGATCAAAATTTAGATACTTCAAAATTAATCCCACACCTGAGGGTATTCCTGCAGATGTTCTAGAGGAACTTGCAGCCCAAGCATTTAAAAGTATTGGTGCTGAGCATGAAAGAGTTGACACCACTAGACACCCCACAATGCATAAAACAAAAACCATCGATTACATCATTCTCTTAGAAGGTGATGTGACCCTACTCTTGGACGATGATGAGGTTCAATTGGAGCCTTTCGATGTTGTTGTACAAAGAGGTACCAATCATGCATGGATTAATAATGGTTCAGAGCCTGCTTTATTCATTGCAGTTTTAATTGACGCTGATATTACAGAATAGCAATGCTCTATCTGAAAACATTTATAGGCATTATTTTTCAAGTAACCCTGATTGGATTGTTTCTATTATTACCAGCCCCTAATTGGTATTGGCCCGATGCTTTCATTTGGCTGGTGTTTTATTTTCTCTTAAATCTTATTACCTCGTTTTGTATATGCGCCTACTATCCAGAGAGCATGGAAGCAAGATTGGAGTCTAATTTTAAAAACCAACCAAAAAACGACAGAATGGCCACCGCAATAATTATTATTGGCATAGCTCTGGCACTAAATATGATTGCTGTTGATGTCTTCTATCTGAATATTTTTGAAACACCAAAAGAAGGGAGTCATCTACTTGGATTAGCTATCTTCACTCTTGGTTATGTCATTATATTATTCTCGATGATTCAAAATGAATTTGCCCAATCAGTTGTTAATATTCAAGATGAAAGAGATCAGGTTCTCGTGGATACAGGGCTTTATAGCTTTATCAGGCACCCGATGTACACGGGGTTCATGTTTTTCATCTCGGGAATGGCTCTTTGGTTAGGCAGTCTTTTTATGGCAACGCTAGGTACTTTAATTTTAATGTCTGCGTTCATTCCCAGAATGATCATTGAAGAACAGACATTAGCTAGTGAACTAGAGGGTTACGAAGATTATTTGAAAAGGGTTAAGTACAGATTATTACCGAAGATCTTCTAATCACTTAAGAGCAATAGTAGCCTTGCCATCAGTTGCCTCAGATAAATCACCAAACCTTATGCTTCGCCATGCATTAATATCATTTTTTACGTAAGCATTTAAGAACGTGGTGCTAGCAGAAGCTGCGATCTCGAGTTCTTCATATTGAGGCGGACCTGGCACATCAGTTCTACAAATAAGACCCCCTAAATAGTGATCGGCCCCCTCGATTAAAACGTAGTGATGTGGAGCAAAAGATCGAGTCATCGACTCGGGTACCTCATACTTGAAGGGTGCGTTAATCCGACCCGAACCCACATCGCTAAAATCCTTAGTCCCTGTTGAAATCAATGTGGGTACTTTTACTCCTTTCCAAGGATCTGGAGGCATTAGCGCCATTGTGCTTGGATCACTAATCATGAGTAAGACTTTAAATCGAGTCTCATTGGAAGTTTCTTCATAGCCATCCATAGGGTTCACCAGAGTCATCCCAGCAACAATCATGGC
>DJLG01000109.1:0-268 GCA_002434915.1 Proteobacteria bacterium UBA6522 | reverse complement strand
GTTGCTGCCCCCATTGAATGTCCAGCTGCAACAAGTTTGGTGGTATCAAGCTTATTCTCTAAATCTGGAACCAGACGCTCAATGGATTCGAGAGAATCAACAATAAAACTCATGTCTTGTCTGCGGCTATCTGTCACAAATAGCATTTGCTGATACATTTCTCTCATATTATCGCGTTTTGTAACAAACCCCAGTGAGGTTGAATCAAAATGAGTCGGCTGAATAACAACATAACAATGACTGGCCCAATAATCAGTAAAACCTTTGA
>DJLG01000157.1 GCA_002434915.1 Proteobacteria bacterium UBA6522 | reverse complement strand
AAAAAAACAGCCCTGAAGTATTTTCAGGGCTGTTTAAGTTTACGACCTATCTAGTGCTAATAGATTCACATTATCAGCATGATAATGATCTAGCTTACTGCAAATCAAAATGTGAAATTAAATCTCACACCAAGATTTCTGCCAGGGAGTGGAACTTGATCTTTAACAAAAGATGTATGGTTTCTTGCAGTTTCATCAAGAAGGTTATCTCCAAATACAGTTACAGCAAACTGGCCATTAGAGCCGGTAACATCAAACGTTTTAGTTAATCGGGCATCTACTAATTGAAAGCCATTAGATGCAGTTTCGTTTTTAGCAAGGTTTGTCTGTTTATCAACATCTTTAAAGTCAATAGTCCAATCCAGGTCATTTTGGGAAGAATAGGATATTGAGTAGAGGTATCTAGAAGGCATCATTCGGGGGATATAGGTGCCATCTGTAAATTTACCTGTATTATCATCTCTACCGAAAGAAAGATCTAATTGACCAGGTCCTACTTCAAAGCTCCTTCCAATTTGTAACTCAAAACCAGATATCTCTGCATCTTTTTGTAAGTAGTTTGCGACTAGCAGTCCATCTTCCTTTTTACTTGAGTCTAAAAGATAAATGTAATCATCAATATTATTACTATAAAAACTCAATGATCCATGAAAATAATCATTATCGACATTTACAGTTAAGTCCAAGTTTGTGGCTTTTTCAGCTCTTAGGGCCACATTGCCCTCTTCAAACCTACTTGTAGCCAGGTGAGGACCGTTCATAAATAATTCAACCGCTGAAGGAGCTCTTTCTACACTCGCTATACCGAGTGATATATGCCACATGTCATTCATTTGTCGGCCTATGCTAAATGCCAAACTGGACCCATCATAGTCTTTATCATAAGCAGTGGTTTCGCCTTCTTCTTCATCATGATCTTCTTCCTCATGATCATGATCTTCTTCCTCCTCCTCTTCATGGTGCTCTTTAACCGCGCCCTTTCTGTTGATTTGATCAACTCTAAAACCAGCGTCTAATTCAAAACCGCCTATCTCTCTGCTTGCATAATAGCCAAAAGAGTTTTCTGTGTTTTGTGCAGGCAGCATGAATGCTTCTTTGCCTATTATTGCAGTGTCTTCTTCAACGAATCTCATGACAAATTTTTGGTTCGCGAAATCATTACTGAGGTCAAATATCGCACCGTATTCTTGAGCATCATTTGTGAATTTAGTAGGACCTGCCTCATGATGATGCTCTTCCTCTTCCTCTTCCTCTTCCTCTTCTTCATGCTCTTCTGCATGTGCCTCGGTTAATTTGTAATCGCTATTTCTGAAGTAATAATCCATTCGTTGAATGAAGTTATTGTTGAAGTTAAATGCACCTTCTATATTAACTACATCAGATTTTGTGGTACTGAAGATTCTTTCATCTTCATGTTCTTCCTCTTCCTCTTCCTCGTCTTCGTCTTCATGATGCACTTCCGCATGAAAAGGAATGCCATAGACGCTTTCTGTTCTGCTAGTAGAAAAACCTACATAACCCCAATCTTTAACCCATGAAAAGCCTAGTCGGTTTGACTCAGACTCATAATCAGAGTTCTTTACGTAATTTAAGTCTTCTTCATGATGATCCTCTTCCTCTTCCTCTTCTTCATGCTCTTCTTCAGCATGAATAATTGACTTAAGGGGGACATCATAGTTGCCAAATTCAGATTTTTTATGTGAAAAACTGAAATTCATATCACCTAGAAATTGCAGATTATTCTGATAAGAAAGATTGCGTGTGTCTCCACCATTGACTGTCTGGCCCTCTACGCCTACTTTTAGTGCTGGCCCAGCAAAATCTTCTCTAGCTATAGTGTTATCAACTATATTAATTACTCCGCCAATACCTCCATTGGCATAGAGCAAGGAGGCCGGTCCTCTGATAACTTCAATCTGCTGAATATTGTTCATATCAATAGCTTGACTATGGTCAGCGCCTAATCCTGAGACATCTCTTACAACCATACTGTTATTAAGAACTTTTACTCGGCTACCAGATAATCCGCGAATAACTGGTTGTCCAACTGCTGTCCCATAATCTGCTGAACCAACACCCAAAAGATTGTCCAGAGCATCGCCTAAACTTTTGGTTGAGGAATTGCCAATATCATCACCGCTTAAGAGGTGTAGTGGGTTTTCAATCTCACTGATTAACTGATCTGTGAAAGAAGAAGAGACTATTACCTCTTCAATCTCTTGTGCAAATATTGTGTTTGCAAAAAGTGCGCTTGCTGAAATTAAAGCGCCACATAAAAAAATACGCATTGGGGGGCTCCCATCAAAAAATTTAAATCTTAGAAGTCAGAAATAATTTAAAATTTTGGGGGTGCTCTTGATTGGAAGTTTTTAGGAGTTTGGGAGACGAAACCTTCTTTTATCTCAGACGAAAGAAGGTTGGATAAAGAAACTGTCGAAATTAGGGTTACTGATTCAACCGAATCAGATATATCATTTTTACAAAACTGACATTCTATTTGGGAGGTTTCGCTATCGGAATACGTATGATGCGCAAAATCCATAGACGTATAAGCCAGAAATAGAAAGCTGGCTAAGAACAAACAACGTCTTTTGCTTATTTGACCCATAATATATTCCGGAATACTGCATTTTGAGTAGCGATTAGTCAATATTGTTGTCCTGTATTAACAACGTTTAATTTTAGAAAAATGCTTTATTTATCAGACTTCTCCGTAGTGAATTAAAATAAAATACTCTTATAAAACTTATGTGTTGAGCAGGGTGAGACAGATGAAGCCGTTAAATAGATTAGTTGGGATAGTCTTTTACATGCTGCTGACCAGTATGTTTATGGCCTGTGCAACTCATAATGAGACAAGCGTAATCTTTGAAACTAACCCGGATACCATTGAGTTTTTAACCGCCTTTGGTGAGGCGGGGTCTTCTTCTAAGACAGCAAGAATTATTACACCAAAACTCGAGGAATATTTGGGTAGTCCTATTGAATTAAAGTTTAGTCAGGGCCGATTTGCTGGTGTTGAGAGTCCTGCTAATGGAAAAACGATTGTGACGTCTACAATTGGTCTGATGGCGCTACTACCTGGAGTAGCGCCGGGCTATCCTCTTGATCCTCTTGTTGATTTGCGCCCTATAACTCGAACAACTGGGACACCAGATATCCTAGTTGTGCGCTCAGGTTTAGGAATTAATTCTATTGAGGAGCTTATTGCCTACACGCAAGAAAATCCCGATGCACTAACTTATTTTCATGTTTCTCCAACAAGTATTCATCGGCTAGAATTTGCTGCCTTTTTTGGGGAGCTTGGCATTCGCGCGACTCTTGATACAGCGCGTTCAAATGGTAATGAGGATGCTATGGAAGGGATTAGGGATGGCACCTTAGACCTAATGGCCAGTACTTCACCTTATATGACGCAATTAATTAGTTCGGGTGCTGCTATTCCTTTGGTTGTGATTCATCCCAAACGAATGCCCTTGTTTCCAGCGGTTCCAACCCTATTAGAACTAGGTGCAACTACCATGTCTACAGGTTCCTGGGCTGGGATGTTTGCGCCAAAAGAGACTTCTGATGAAGATTTAGATCTCTTATTTAAAGCGGTGGAGTTTGCAATTGACGATCCTGCGATTGTCGCAGCAATCAGTGCACTTGGTATGGAGGTTAGTCTTAGTAAGTCCCCAGCAGATTTTTCGAGCTTCATAGCCGCAGAAATGCAACGTTTAAGGTCAGCGGCTGAAACCTATGATTTTAGGCCTGAGTTAAGATGATAGTTTTCATCATTTATGGCAGTTTATTTATAATCATAGGGTGTAACTATCACTACCTTTAATGTAAAACTTAGCAACAGCAATTGAGCTAAGATTCTTAAATGCGAATGATACTCATTTACATTTAGATATCAACAAGATACTCTTCGTAAATATGAGCAATACTATCAAGTCAAAAACCACTCCAACTGATTCTAAACTTAGGTTTAGACTTGATTTAATAGCATGAAAAATGAGATTGTAAGGCTATATTTTTAAAAACTATTTTATTTCATTTGCCCTTAAGGATATATGCGGCCAGATGAGCAGTATGAACGTAAATTTTAGGAGATTCAGTAATGAAAAAATGCTTATTGGAGATTGGTCCTAAGAGGATAAAGCAGGGCTTTGTTCTTCTGGCTGTTGTATTGGTTACGGGTTGTGGAGGTGGCAGCAGCGGAGACTCGACGACCGCCGCTGATACAACACCAAATGCCTTTACCTTTACTGATCAAACCGGTGTTGCTGTAAGTACTGAGGTAACCTCTGCCGCTATAACAGTAGCTGGTATAAATGCTGCTGCGGCTATTTCCATTACTGGGGGAACCTACCAAATTGGAAGCGGTACCTTCACTAGTTCTGCTGGTACTGTAACTAACGGTCAAACAGTTAAAGTTAAGCACACTAGCTCAAGTAGTAATAATACGGCTACCGACACTGTGCTTACCATTGGGGGTGTTTCAGATACCTTTACTTCCACGACTGTCGCTGCTCCTGTCACTGGGGTAGCACTCCCAAATGAAATTGATATTGTTGAAACAAGCTAAAGATTAAGTGAGATGAAAATGAAAATATTTATAGGATTGATAGCTTTATTTTCGCTATCGACTGGAGTGGTTTCAGCACAGACAGCCTTTGAAACTGACGAGACAGATTTCTATGTCGATAACCAAACAAATGAATCTCTGGCTTTTGTAAACATGCTGATTTGTTACATGAAGGCAATGGCTCCTGATCAAATGGTCAATTTAGGGGCTTATATTGCTACTGTTTATATGGATGAATGCGAAAAAGAGGATACCTCTTCCTCGGATCAGGCTTCGGCTACGCCAACCTCAGCCCAATCTGCCAGTAATGCGGGCTCTGAAGCGACGTCAGGCGGTCAAGGCAATCAAGGCAAGGATGTTGATACCAACACCGTAAATGTGACAAGAGCAGATAATAACTCTCCGATGATTGCCAAAGTTTGGGTTAACATGGATGAAGAGGAAGCCGAGGAAGAAGGAGACATGCCTGAACCTGCGATGAGCATCTTCGTAAAAGCTGAACAATCAGAGGGACCATCTGATTCGAAAAGGTTTGGTGTCTTTAAGATGGTGGGCACCTATTTGATTGGCAAGGATTTTACGCCTGGACCTGGTATGGATGCTATACCTGCTGGTACCAAGATGGGTGGTATGTACCTGGAGGCCGATGGTAATACGGTAAAGTTTCGTGAGGAGACCATGATGGGTCCACCCGAGGCCCTCACAGCTACCTTTACAACTGACGGGGTTAGTGGCGTCTATAACCAGGAAACAGAGGTTCCTTATGGTGGTGACTACGCTCAATTACAATTAGTCAGTAAATTTGCTATTAGCAATTCGGCAAAAGTTTACTGTTCTGTGCTCCTTACCGCTAAATTACTTGATTTCGATAACCCTGATTCCGATGGTCGGCCAACGCTTGTTGATTACACGCCTACAGGTAGTGATGGTCTGACAACTGATGAGGTTTGTTATTCAACAGCA
>DJLG01000177.1:69117-71698 GCA_002434915.1 Proteobacteria bacterium UBA6522 | reverse complement strand
TTAAGTTTTTAAGGGAAACGGAATCGCGGGTCTCGGAGGATTACTCTAACCTGTTAAGAACCTTGACTGGTTAATGTGGGAAAGCTGTGGATAAAAAAGCCTATGTTTTTATCCACAAATTAGCCACAAGATAATACAATCTTTATGCTATTGGGTATTGTATTAAGTGTTTGTTTTTTAAGGGAAAAATAACTTATTTGTGTTATTCAGAGGCCTAATAATAATAACAAGAATATATTTAATTAATTATATTAATAGGTGTTTATGAAATGAAGCTCAGCGCATCACGAGATACGATCTTAAAGCCACTTCAATCAATAATAGGTGTGGTGGAACGCCGTCAAACAATGCCAATTCTAAGCAACATTTTATTGGTAGCAAACGACAACAAATTAAGCGTCACTGCAACAGACCTAGAAGTAGAGCTTGTTGCTGAAACGAGCGTAACCGTTGAAACACCCGGGAAAACAACCATCCCAGGAAGAAAGCTACATGATATTTTTAGAGCCCTGCCGGAAGGAAAGGATGTAGAAATTAGTGTAAATGCTGATCGTGTTACTGTTAAGTCGGGTAGGAGTAGATTTACTTTGTCCAGCTTGCCAGCTGCCGATTTTCCTACTGTAGATGAAATATCCGCTCAACAAGTGCTTAAGCTTGATCGACAAGAGTTTCGTAATCTCCTAGATAAAACCCACTTTTCTATGGCTCAGCAGGATGTTCGTTATTACCTAAATGGATTATTGTTTGAAACCGAAGGGGACACTCTCAGGGTTGTGGCTACAGATGGGCATCGATTGGCCATGGCAGAAATGGAATTGTCTGATTCGGTTGAGGGAAAGGCTCAGGTGATATTACCTAGAAAGGGTGTGTTAGAACTACAGCGTTTGCTTGGGGATGATGGTCAAATCGAGCTTGCGCTAGGATCTAATCATATAAGAGTTCAGCTTCAGGGTATTCGTTTCACATCGAAGCTGATTGATGGTCGTTTTCCAGAATACAGTAAGGTTGTTCCATCAAATGTGACTAATATAGCAATAGCCGATAGGGCTTTATTGAGACAGGCCTTACAAAGGGCTGCGATTCTCTCAAATGAGAAATATCGTGGCGTACGGCTTGATCTAGAAGAAAATGGTCTTCGAATTCAGGCTAACAATCCTGATCAAGAGGAAGCAGAAGAGGTTCTGGAAGTTGAGTATGGGGGCTCTAGGATGGAAATTGGATTCAACGTGAACTACTTGCTCGAAGCCCTAGGAGCTGTTTCTGAAGAACAAGTACAACTTGGTTTGGGTGAAGACTCTAATACAAGCTGCCTAATTAAGGGCCCAACTACGGAGAACTCAAAATTCGTTGTGATGCCTATGCGTCTCTAGGTCGCAGAAAAGCGGCTCTTTATAATAAATGCCGCTAAACCTCATAAGAATAGAAGGTCTTCGATGTTTAACGGAGATTGAGTTTTCACCGCATCCAAAAAGAACGTATTTTTTTGGCCCAAATGGAGCTGGAAAGACTAGTTTACTTGAAGCGGTCTATATTCTTGGACGCGGCCGATCTTTTCGGACACGACATAGTCGGCGCCTAATTCAGCATGGACAGGAACGATTTTCGATTTATGGAGAATTTAGCTTAAATGAACGTGTTCACCGATTAGGTGTAGGATTAGGTACCGAAGGCTTGGAGTCCCGCCTAGATTCTGAGCCGGCCATAGGGATGTCTTCCTTAGCTAAAATAATGCCTGTCCATGTTATAGACCCAAACATACATCGGCTTATTGAAGGGGGCCCCGGAGATCGCCGCCGTTTTTTAGATTGGGGGGTGTTCCACGTGGAACCAGGGTATATTGAGGTATGGCGGCGGTACCGACGTGCGCTTAGCCAGCGCAATGCGGCTCTTAAATTGGGTCGAGCCAGTGATGTATGGAACGCAGGTCTTTTAGAGGCAGGAAAAAAGGTAGATTTGGCTAGAAAGCTTTATTCGGGGGAACTATTAGCGGCTTTAGAGGGTTTGGGTGAGGAATTGCTAGGAAGCCCGCTAGAGATAAGTTACCGGCCTGGTTGGCCAGAGGGCCTGGATTTTTGTCAGGCGCTAGAAGCATCAAATAATAGGGATTTGAGCAATGGAACCACTCATGTTGGCCCACATAGGGCAGATTTTTCGGTCAAGCTTGCATCTCGTAGTGTTAAGGAAGAGGTCTCTAGGGGGCAACAGAAGTTAGTGGCTGCTGGGCTTGTGTTAGCTCAGATTAAAGCGTTTGCCACCAAGAATAAAAATGGCGGACTGTTATTGGTCGATGATCCAGCCGCAGAGCTGGATGCATCATCTCTGCATGCTCTACTATCCTCTTTGGATAATCTCCCTGCGCAACAGATCATCACCGGCCTTTCAGAATCAACTTTACCCCCTGAGACAGGGTATCCAGTGTTCCACGTGGAACAAGGCCAAGTGATGAAAATGGTACAATAAGAGAAGTTCATTAGCTGTTGGAATTATTATGAGTCAGGACGACTATACTTCTAAGAATATCAAGGTTTTACGTGGTCTAGAGGCGGTTAGAAAGCGCCCTGGAATGTATATCGGTGACACT
>DJLG01000177.1:67454-68752 GCA_002434915.1 Proteobacteria bacterium UBA6522 | reverse complement strand
GATAATTCTATTGATGAGGCTCTAGCAGGCCATTGTAGCGAGATAACGGTAACAATCCACGCTGGTGAATCTGTAACAATTTCTGATAATGGCCGCGGGGTGCCAACTGATATTCATCCTGAGGAAGGTAAGTCCGCGGCAGAAGTGATTATGACGGTTTTGCATGCTGGTGGAAAATTTGATGACAATTCTTACAAGGTGTCTGGTGGGCTCCATGGGGTTGGGGTTTCGGTCGTTAATGCGTTATCTGAGGAGTTGGTTTTAACAATTAAACGGGCTGGGAAGGTACACGAGCAGACCTATCATATGGGAGAGCCAGCTGAGCCCCTCTCTATAGTGGGTGAAACGGAAGAAACAGGCACCATTGTCCGTTTCAGGCCGAGTCCAAGCGTATTTAGCGATATTAGGTTCGACTATGATTTATTAGCGAAAAGGCTAAGAGAACTTTCTTTTCTTAATTCGGGCATAAAGATAATTTTAAAGGATGAAAGGGACGAACGTTCGGATGTTTTTAGTTTTGAGGGAGGCATAAAAGCCTTTGTTGAGCACTTAAATCGCAACAAAACAAGCATTCACCCGTCAGTTTTATGTTTTCAGGATACACGTAATGATGTTCAGGTTGAATTAGCGTTACAGTGGAACGATAGTTATCAAGAGCGAATGTTTTGTTATACGAACACTATACCTCAGCGTGATGGCGGAACTCATCTTGCAGGATTTCGAGCAGCGCTGACCCGGACGCTTAATTCTTATATCGAACGTGAAGGTATTGGTAAGAAAGAAAAGGTTTCTACTACAGGCGATGATGCCCGTGAAGGCCTTACAGCGGTGCTTTCAGTAAAGTTATCAGACCCAAAGTTTTCATCCCAAACAAAAGACAAGCTAGTCTCATCTGAGGTTAAAGGTGCAACGGAGTCAGTCGTAGGACAATTACTAGAAGATTTTCTCCTTGAACATCCGGGAGAGGCAAAAATTATAGTAGGAAAGCTAATCGAGGCAGCACGAGCAAGAGACGCAGCACGTAAGGCGCGCGAAATGACGAGACGGAAAGGTGCGCTTGATGTGGCAGGGTTGCCTGGCAAGCTTGCCGACTGTCGAGAAAAAGATCCTGCGTTATCTGAACTATTTTTAGTTGAGGGAGATTCGGCAGGCGGATCTGCTAAACAGGGAAGAGATCGTAGAACGCAAGCGATCCTTCCGTTGAAGGGTAAAATTTTGAACGTTGAGAAAGCCCGCTTTGATAAGATGCTTCAATCAGCTGAAGTAGGCACTCTGATCACTGCTCTTGGCTGTGGTAT
>DJLG01000177.1:66251-67072 GCA_002434915.1 Proteobacteria bacterium UBA6522 | reverse complement strand
GATGCCGATGTAGATGGTTCTCACATACGGACGCTTCTTTTGACATTTTTTTATCGTCAGATGCCAGAACTTATAGAACGCGGACATGTTTTTATTGCCCAACCGCCTCTGTATAAGGTTAAGCGCGGCAAGGCAGAACAGTACGTTAAAGATGATGTTGAGCTTAATACGCTGATTTTGGCAAATGCTTTAGACGGAGCAGAATTACACATGAGTTCTGATGCACCTGCTATACAAGGTGAAGCATTAGAGGTTCTTGCATCAAAGTACATGGAGGTTAAATCTATTATTGAACGCTGGAGTCGAAGATATGGTGAGGAAGTTCTTAAAGCTATGATGTATTTGCCAATGATATCTGAGCTCAATGAAATGGATGACATCGCTATCACGGAGTGGATTCAACAACTAGAAAGCCACCTCTCAATTTCAAATGGATCTGGCCCTAGGTTTCATGTGAGGTGTGACAATGTTGTGGAGGAAGATAAAACTCTAGTTGTTACAAAGGATCATAATGGGCTAACAGCGACAAGTATTATTCATCAAGGGTTCTTTGGTTCTTCAGAGTATAAGAGTATTGCAATGATTGGCGCCGAGCTAAAGGACCTATTAGAACCAGGCGCTTATTTAACGCGGGGCAAACAGCGGGCAGAGCCAGCCACCTTCCCAGAGGCCATAGACTGGTTGATGGACCAAGCTAAGCAGAGCCAGAACATTCAGCGTTATAAGGGCCTTGGCGAAATGAACCCGGACCAATTATGGGATACCACAGTAAACCCTGAAACGAGAAGGTTGATTCAAGTGCGTATAGAGGATGCTGTTGG
>DJLG01000177.1:5000-65865 GCA_002434915.1 Proteobacteria bacterium UBA6522 | reverse complement strand
AAATGCCTTGTCTGCATCCAACCTAGATGTCTAGTAAAGGCCGCGACATTAATCGAGCTCTCCAAGAGTTTTTTCTATCCAAGACTGAGCTTCTTCATTCAAGGAACGAGCAGATTTTGCGACACTAGGTATTGGTTTTCCAACTACAACTTGTATAGTTCCAGGGCGTTTTAGCCACCCACGCCGAGGCCAGAAATTCCCTGCATTATGAGCAACAGGAATGACAGGTTTTTCTGCCGATTTGGCTAGAAGAGCCCCTCCCAAACCATACCGTTTTGTGACGCCTAATGGCACGCGGGTCCCCTCAGGAAATACAACAACCCAAAGGCCCTGCTTTAACCTAGCACAACCCTGTTCAATCACCTGCTCTACAGCGTTTTTTCCATCCTGACGGTTAATTGCAATTGGTTTAAATACCCTTAGCGCCCAACCAAGAAATGGTGCCCACATCAACTCCCGTTTTAGAACCCATGTTTGTTCAGGAAAAAGTTTAAATTGAGCGAGAGTTTCCCAAGCGGAAGAGTGCTTCATTAGTATTACAGTATTTTCTCCTTGTAGATGTTGCTCTCCTTCAACAGAGTAATTAAGGCTGCATAGTAGGTCCAACATATAAAAGACCGATTCAACCCAAGCAACAGCAATGCGCATGCTTTTAGAGCGTGTGAAAAAAGGAGCTGTAATTAACACTAAGAATGCATATGGCGGTAAAGAGAAGAAGAGATATAAGGTAAATAAAACAGAGCCTAGCCACTGTTTTAGAACGCTCATGTTGTGCCTTCGGCTAACAAAGCTTTAACAGCACAGGCAAGGTTTTCATAGACAGCCACTGACCTGTCTATAGAGTCCAGACTGTTCTCGCCATATCCTGTGCGCACTAAAATGGGGCGCGCGCCTGCTCGTTTAGCCAACTCAATATCTGTTGGCTTATCCCCAATTAATGGCATACCCTTAACAAGAATCCCATGTTCATGTTCAAGGCGCTTAATCATTCCAAGCGCTGGCTTTCGGCAGTCACACGCATCGCTTGGATGGTGAGGGCAGTAATAAATGCCAGCTATACGTCCCCCTGCTTTTTCAACCTCGCGAGACATTTTCATATGAATGCTCTTTAGCATTTCTTCGGAGATTAGCCCACGACCTATAGCGGACTGATTTGATACTACAGCCACTTCTATCCCAGCCTGTACAAGCGCTGATATGGCCTCAAGGCTCCCTGCAATTGGACGCCATTCTTCAGGAGACTTTATATAGAGGGCTGAGTCATGATTTATGACGCCATCCCGATCCAATATGACAAACTTTCGTTGGACCGACATATCTAGTTCCGTTGGTCTTTTATTAAGTGCTATACGGTCATTCATCAAGCCGTTCATTTATATAAGCTAAAAGCTCGGTTGCTGGCAAGCGGATTTGTTCACATGTATCACGCTCGCGTAGTGTAACCGTACCATTGGTCATAGTGTCGCCATCAATAGTTATACAAAATGGTGTGCCAGCTTCGTCTTGGCGTCGATAGCGCCTTCCTATAGCCCCCTTTTCATCATAAGAGGTAGTAAATTGTTTGCGTAACTCGCGATAAATAGCGAGAGCTTTATCAGGCATTCCATCTTTTTTTACAAGAGGAAAGACAGCCGCCTTTATAGGCGCTAATCTGGGGTGAAGCTTTAATACTGTCCGAGTCTCTCCGCTAATTTTATCTTCTGTATAGGCATCGCATAAAAAAGCAAGCGTTGCACGGTCTGCTCCTGCTGAGGGTTCGATAACATATGGAAGGAAGCGCCTTTTCTCCTTGTCTGGCTCAAGATCATCTAGATATCGAAGATCTTTTTTGCTGTGCTCCATATGTTGACGGAGATCAAAATCAGTTCGGTTTGCAATACCCTCAAGTTCGCTTATTCCAAAAGGAAACTCATACTCTACGTCAGCACATGATCTAGCGTAGTGAGCTAATTCATTCTTTTCATGTTCCCTCAAATGAAGTTTAGCTTTATCAATGCCAAGGCCGATGTACCAGTTATAACGTCTATTGCGCCAATATTGGTACCACATGCTGGCTTCTTCCGGCTTACAGAAGAACTCAATCTCCATTTGTTCAAACTCACGACTTCTAAATGTAAAGTTACGAGGGTTTATTTCATTCCGAAAAGCCTTGCCTAGTTGCCCAATTCCAAAAGGCAGCCTCACTCGTGCTGTATCACATACATTCTTAAAATTCGCAAAAATCCCTTGGGCGGTTTCTGGTCGTAAATAGGCGGTACTAGAGCTATCCTTTAGAGCTCCGACATGCGTTTCAAACATAAGATTGAAAGCACGCGGCTCCGTTAATGTTCCTGGTTCTGATGCTCCAGGAGCCAGGGTTCTGGCTCGTAAAGCCGCATCAGATAAAGCCCCAGGTATTTGTACCATCTTAAAGCTGCCAAGCGCCTTTCTTATTTTAGAAACTTGTTTTTTATGAGGAGCTAATAACTCCTCCTCATCTGTTGACTCTAGCTCTCCGGGGGCCGCAAATAATATTGTATTATCGTCAATTGGTTTATTAGTTTGATCGTTTTCCACAAGACCAAAAACCACCATCTGATCAGCACGATACCGATTACGGGTCTCGCGACAGTCCACCATAGGATCACTGAACCCATCAACATGTCCGCTAGCCTGCCAAACGCGCGGATTCATTAAAATAGAGCTATCGATTCCTGCCATAGAATATGCCGATGGCCCATCATCAACTACCATCGTTTCATCATGACGGCTAACCATATCCTGCCACCAAGCTTCTTTGACATTACGTTTTAGCTCAACGCCTAATGGACCATAATCCCAACAGCCACTAAGGCCCCCATAAATTTCACTGGAGGGAAAAATAAACCCTCTACGCTTGGCAAGTGAGACTAGCTTATCCATTAAATCCATTGAACTCTCCCGCCACAACAACAGGGCGGCCTAAAAATTGACGCCAGTATATAGTTAGAACGCTAGCCCCAGTAGTTAATGTTAAATGCTCTAAAATCTCCACTTCAGCACCCAAATAGGGCATCATATGCATAAATCGCACCATCCTGGGGCAAAAGCCTTTTGGGAAATTCGATTATTTTTAGAAAAAACAAAAACTTAGGTGATCTTTGGGTTTGGCATAAATATTACCTGTAACGTATATTGATACAGATTGTCTGATTTGCTGAAACGTCTAAGATCAAACTAACAGATGTATTCGACCACCAACTGAATTAAACGGACCAAACGGCTTACTAAGAACTGTAATAATAAATTGAGGAGGAGCAAAGAAGCTCATGAAAAGTAAATTGGAATATATTTGGCTCGACGGCTATACGCCAACTCAGAGCCTGCGAAGCAAAACACGAATTGCGTCAGACTTTGGCGGAACACTTGAAGAGTGCCCTATGTGGTCATTTGACGGAAGTTCTACCCTACAAGCTGACGGAAGCGATTCCGACTGTCTCCTAAAACCAGTGGCCATTTATCCTGATCCCCTGCGGTTGAATGCTTACTTAGTGATGACCGAAGTTTTAAATGCCGATGGGACACCTCACGTGTCAAATGGTAGAGCTACCATAGATGACGACGATGAAGATTTCTGGTTCGGGTTCGAACAAGAGTACTTCCTTTGGGATACGATATCTGATCTCCCGCCTGGGTTTCCAGAAGGAGGGTACCCAAGACCGCAAGGCCCATACTACTGCTCAGTAGGCGCCAATAACACATACGGAAGAGATTGCATTGAAGAACACTTTGATGCCTGCCTAGAAGCAGGGATAAACATTGAAGGTATTAACGCAGAAGTAGCTGCTGGTCAGTGGGAATTCCAGGTGTTCGCAAAAGGAGCTAAGCGTGCTGGGGACGAAACTTGGATATCTCGTTATATACTTGAACGGACAGCAGAAAAACATGGATATGCAATAGAATGGCACCCTAAACCACTCGGACCAACAGATTGGAATGGATCGGGAATGCATGCAAATTTTTCTAATGCTGTAATGCGCGAGTCCGGAGACGAAAAAGTTTTTCATAAAATTTGCGAAGAATTTGGAAAAAACATTGAAAGGCATATAAGTGTTTATGGGGCAGATAACGACCAACGTCTAACCGGATTGCACGAAACACAGTCAATCAATGAGTTTAGCTACGGAGTCTCTGATAGGGGCGCATCTATTCGGATACCTGTAGGAACAGTTGATGATGGTTGGAAAGGACGGTTGGAAGATCGCAGACCGGCATCTAATGCAGATCCTTATAAGGTTGCTGCTGCAATTGTCAAAACTACCAAGGGGTCTGGCGTATAGCATTAGTGCAATGTAGACCAAAGAAGGTAGGCGTTTTCTAATCACTAGAGCTTAAAAGCTTTACGGTTGGCACTTATAGTGCTTTACCGATTCTATCGGAGCTATCAGTGGAGTCTCAAAGGGTACATTTACGGAATATTAATTTGGATTCCGAAACAATACTCCAGGGGCTAACGACCGCTGTGGTAGCCCTAGATTTAGATTTCAATATCATAACCTTAAATTCATCAGCGGAGAGCTTGCTTGGTGTTAGCCGTACACAGGCATGTGGTAAGCCCATTAGCGACTGTTTTGCTCCCTTTGATGATTTCTTAGGGTTGTGTCAACGAGCAGCAGAAAGCGGGCTGACATGTGGAGCAAGGGAAATCGCTACATGTGTTGGCGAGCGTGAGATGTTACTAGATTGCCGTGTGGCACCCCTTGAAGGGTTAGCGGATCAGCTGGTTTTAGAGCTTTTTGATACAGAGCGTGATCGCCAGATTCGTCGTGAAGCGGAATTAGGAATACAACGTCGTGTAAGCCGACGCATTGTTAAGCAGTTGGCACACGAAGTTAAAAATCCGCTTGGAGGTTTACGAGGAGCGGCCCAGCTTTTAGCTCGTCAATTACCTACAGCTGACTTGAAAGCTTATACGAAGGTGATCATTGATGAAGCTGATCGTTTAGCCTCATTAGTTGATAGCATCCTTGATGCTGGAAGGCAGTCAAAAGAAGAGGTCTTTAATCTTCATGAGGTCACTGAGCATGTGGCTAAATTAATAGAGGCAGAGAGACTCGAGGGTGTTGAGTTACAAAGAGACTATGATCCAAGTTTGCCGCTCACAAAGGCAGATCGGGATCAGTTAATACAAGCATTTTTAAATATCGCAAAGAATGGCTTGCAAGCTATAGGCACAAAAGGCCTGTTAACTTTTAGGACAAGGGCGTTTAACAACTATACGCTTGGCGGGGAAAGGCACCGCCTGGTTTTATGTGCCGAAGTTGAAGACAATGGTCCTGGGATACCAGATGAGCTGCGGGAGACCATTTTTTATCCTTTGGTAACAGGGCATAGTACCGGTACGGGAATTGGCCTTACCATCGCGCAGGACCTTGTCAGTCGTAACGGGGGCCTAATAGAATTTCAAAGCAATCCTGGCTCAACAAAATTCCAAATGTTTCTGCCAGCAATATCTAATGAGCATAGGCCAAGCTAGTGTCTGCTTCTATGCTATCAGTATGGGTTGTAGATGATGACGAATCAGTTCGTTGGGTTTTAGAGCAAGCGCTTAAGCAGGCACAAATGGAGCCGCGTAGCTTTGATTCAGGAGAAGTTTTTTTTCGGGCGCTAAATAAGGATAAACCGGACGTCATTATCACAGATATTCGTATGCCTGATATGACAGGCTTAGAGCTAATGGAAACCCTCCGTGTTCGCAATGAAGACATTCCAGTTATTGTCATAACAGCACACTCAGACCTTGATAATGCGGTGTCCTCTTATCAGAGCGGAGCATTTGAGTATTTGCCTAAACCTTTCGATATTGATGACGCAATAGACTTAGTTTCAAGAGCTGCAGGCCAGATATCTGGGCACCCAAAAGTAGACGGAATAAAGAGCGCCCCAAGAATGATTGGGCAGGCCCCAGCGATGCAAGAAGTATTTCGTGCTATAGGCCGTTTATCACGCTCAAGCATGACCGTTTTAATTACTGGCGAGTCCGGCACAGGGAAAGAGCTGGTAGCTCGGGCATTACATGAAAACTCTCCCCGTGCGGATGCTCCATTTATCGCTCTAAACACATCGGCTATTACGCCCGACTTATTAGAGTCTGAACTTTTTGGTCATGAGAAAGGCGCTTTTACGGGAGCCTCTGAACGTCGAATAGGTCGGTTTGAGCAAGCTGAGGGAGGGACTCTATTCTTAGATGAGATTGGTGATATGCCGGTCGAGCTGCAGACACATTTGTTACGCGTTTTAGCAGAAGGCGAGTTTTTCCGCGTTGGAGGGCAAAAGTCCGTCAGGGTTAATGTAAGAGTCATAGCAGCCACTAACCAAGATCTTAGTAATGCTGTAAATGTTGGGAAGTTTCGTGAGGATCTTTTCCACCGTCTCAATGTAATGGGAATAGATGTTCCCCCTTTGCGTGATCGTAAAGAGGATATAACTACGCTTGCTAGCGTATACCTTAACCAGGCAGCTAGAGAGCTTGGTGTGGGGCCAAAAACATTAAGTTCTGGCGCTTCACAGGCAATGTTGCATTACGATTGGCCTGGCAATGTTCGTGAGTTAGTTAACATGTGTCGGCGCTTAATGATTACTGCCGCTGGCTCGGAAATAGTTACTGCTGATTTCCCGTCGGAACTGGGAGGAGAAGGACTGTGTTCCAATGATGATTGGACGCAAAGCCTTGCGCAGTGGGCAGAAGAGCAATTGTCATCTACGCCAATGGCGCCATTGTTTACTAAAGCCTTGCCAGCATTTGAGCGAACACTGATTGAAGCTGCTTTGCGTTGTGCAGACGGAAAGCGCCTTGAAGCGGCAAGACTGTTAGGCTGTGGAAGAAATACCTTAACCCGAAAAATCAAGGAGCTAGGTCTTGATAATTAGGCCCTTGACGTGAAAAGCCTAGCGGTTAAATCAAGGTGTACGTTTGGATATGTCCAAGATAATTCTTTCGGCAAGCTCTAAAGCTATGACTCCGTCATAGCCACTGACCTGGCATGGAATGCCTTTTTGAATAGCGGTAATAAAAGCTTGAACTTCAGCCAAAAGAGCATCACCCTTTTCCAAAGACCACCGCTGTTCTTTTAAAGAATTTTGGTTCTTGTCATCTATATCTTCTTTTATAACCAATTGAAGTTTTCCTTCGCCAAAATCGATGGATAGGTATTGCCCTTCATGGAAAACTCGAAATTTTCGTTGAACGCTTGTTGATACTCGAGATGCAGTAACGTTTGCTATTGCTCCGGTATTAAACTCGATTCGCGCGTTTGCTATATCTACACTATTGGTAATTACTGAAATGCCTATCGCAGACACGCTACGAGGGCTGCCTTCAACCAAGGAGAGGATGACATCAAGGTCATGAATCATCAGGTCTAAAATAACATCAACGTCCGCACCTCTTCCTTTAAAGGGCGCAAGTCGATGACATTCAATGAACTGGACCTTGCCCAGTTTTTTTTGTGCTGAAATCAATGCTGGGTTGAACCGCTCAATGTGTCCAACCTGTAGCCTAAGATCGTTATCTTCTGCAAGCATGGTTAGTTTTTTAGCTTCTTCGCTAGTTGTGGTTATCGGCTTTTCAACTAACACATGGATGCCATTTTTTAAAAAAAAAGACGCAAGCTCAAAATGTGTATAAGTGTCTGTAGCAATAGTTACTGCATCTATTTTCCCTAGTAATTCTTTATAGTCAGAAATTAAAGTGACCCCATGTTTTAAGGCAATTTTTTCGCCAATACTTTTATTAATATCGCACACAGCAATAAGATCAACATTGTCAATCAGTGAATATTTTTCTGCGTGGTAGGCTCCTAGGTGCCCTACACCGATGACGGCTGTTCTAATATTAGTCACTTACGTGCAAGGCCTTGTTTTGAACTAGAGAGAAACTTCACTAGGTGCGCAGTATATTCATCATGCTCACAATCTGCCTCAATCTTCTCTATGACTTCGGTCATAGTTAGAGAAGTCTGCAAAAACACACGAATTGCACGGTTAATATTGCGGCGTTTTGTTTCCGATAGGCCTGCTCTTTTTAAGCCAATTTTGTTAAATGCTTTTGGAATGGCCCAGTGTCCATCAGCAATGGTATAAGGAGGAATATCTTTATTAGCGTGTGCGCCTATAGCAAGAAACGAATATTCTCCGACGCGTACAAACTGCGTAACGACACAGCACCCGCCAATAATCGCATTTTTTTCGATAATGGAGTGTCCCGCTAGTTGTGCCATATTTGTTAGAACAACATCATTTCCAACCCGACAATCATGAGCCACATGTGCGTACGCCATGATGAAAACGCGGTCCCCTACTATAGTGACGCCAGTACCTTTTTCGCTTCCTAGGTTCAGGGATGCTCCTTCTCCTATTCGAGTGTGATCACCTACTATTAGTTTTGTATAGCTTTTTTTGTACCCCCATTCTTGGGGCGGAGCTCCCAACATCGCCCCGCTCTGTATATGATTATGCGCACCGATTAATACCTCACCATATTCGCTTCCAAGTCTTACGTGAGATTCCACGACGGTATTAGGGCCAATCGAGACCTTACCTTTTATGACTACATAAGGACCTATCGTTACTTCTGGTGCGATAGTTGCCTCATTTGAAATGATTGATGTCGGATGAATGTTCAATACAGTACCCAGTAAAAAGGTGGTTACAATCGGATATGCTAATTATTAGGTCATTGGCATGCCTATAGTAATAGGCTAGAGCATAATGGCTCAATAAGAGGACAACATGCCTACCAATCTAAGTCCAGCCTACAAGAAAGCTGAACAAGAGTTTCGTTCAGCTCGTGATGAGCGAGAACGTTTGGCGTGCCTTAAGGAAATGCTGAGCACAATTCCTAAGCATAAAGGTACAGAAAACCTCCAAGCAGATATTAAAAGCCGCATTAAACAACTGTCCGAGCAACTAGTTGGACCTAAGAAAGGCGGAAACCGTTCTGGCCCTGTTCATAGCGTGCGCAAAGAGGGCGCTGCCCAAATCGCTTTGTTGGGCCCGCCAAATTCAGGCAAATCCAGTCTTCATGCAAAGCTTACTGGGTCTAGGGCAGAGATTGGCCCTTATCCTTTTACAACCCATGAGCCAATGCCTGGAATGTTGCCGTTTGAGGACATAAGTTTTCAGCTAATAGATCTGCCGCCATTATCAGCCGATTACATGCCAAGCTGGCTGATGGAGGCCTTACATCCCGCGGATGCAGCATTATTGGTATTGGATATTGCCGATCCGGAGTGTACGGAACATGTTGAGGTCATTTTGGATCGCCTAAAAGAGATAAAAGTTGCCTTATTAGAACAGTGGTTATCCTCTAGCCATGAACCTGCTTTAGAGGAGAAAGATGAGCCAGACCCCTTTCGTGTTGTTTTGCCGACGCTGCTCATTGCAAACAAATATGATCTCGATCCTGATCCGGCCGTGTTACAGGCCTTAAAGGATTTGCTAAATATTGAGTTTCCGTCTCTAGTTACATCAACACATAGCGGAGAAGGGCTTCAAAAGGTTGGAGGGGTACTTTTTGATGGCTTAAATATCGTCCGTATTTACACCAAGGCACCTGGAAAACCACCACAAAAGGATAGGCCTTTTACTCTACGTAGAGGTTCGAATGTATTGGATGTAGCACGTCTAGTTCATAAGGATTTGGCTGGATCGCTCAAATATGCACGCGCTTGGGGAAAGGAAGTCTATGATGGGCAGCAAGTTGGACCAGAACATCTGTTGGCTGACGAAGACGTGGTTGAGCTGCATATGCGCTAGTTTTATTTTCTTGTTACACCTAAATCTAGACCGCCAACGATGTCAGAGATAGATTCAAAATTATGAGTCCTAAGATAATTCCCAATGCCCCTATTAATCCTTTTTGCCGCTAGCGGATCATAAAAAAGCCCTGTACCCAATCCCACTGTAGTGGCGCCTGCCAACAAAAACTCGATCGCATCAGACGCAGTTTCCATTCCCCCCTGTCCTATAATGGGTATCCCATGAAGCGCAGCAACACCATATACTTGATGAACCTTGAGCAGGGCAATTGGACGAATTGCCGGCCCAGAGAGGCCTCCTTGTACATTACCGATGATGGGTTTCTGTGTCTCAATGTCAATTGCCATGCCCATTATGGTGTTGATAACGGAAAAAGCATCAGTGCCAGCATTAATGCATGCCTTAGCATTTGCAGCAATATCGGTTTGATTTGGCGATAATTTTGTTATTAGGGGTTTGTTTGTAAAGTTTCGACAGGCCTCAACAACACGCGCAGACATATCCGGGTTATTGCCAAAAGCAACGCCACCTTCTTTTACATTAGGACATGAAATGTTGATTTCCATTGCATCAATCGGAGAATCATCAAAATAACGTGTAACCTCTGCGTATTCTTCGATGGTGGAGCCGCAAACATTTGCAATGAAGCGTGTTTCATCAAAATTTAAGCTTGGAAGAATATCTGTAATAACTTTTTTAACACCTGGGTTTTGAAGGCCAATAGCATTAAGCATGCCAGAAGGCGTTTCCCATACGCGATGGGCAGGATTGCCTAAACGTGGCTCTAGCGTTGTGCCCTTTAACACGATAGCTCCAACATCAAGGTTCGAGAAACCCTCTATTCGGGTGTATTCTTCGCCAAACCCAACACATCCCGATAGAAGTATCACAGGAGAGGACAATTTTAGCCCACAGAATTCCATCGCAAGGGGGCCACTCATGTTTAATGTGATATGGGCATTTTGATGATCTCATTATGTCGGAGCGTGACGACTAAGGCCATAGAATACTCAAGTGTTTCATTTAATTTTATACCAACCTGAGATTCCTCCAAACACGGGGAATATTATTCGTCTTTGCGCCAATGCTGGAGCAGAATTACATCTAATACATCCGCTCGGGTTTCAAATGGAAGAACGAAGCCTCCGACGGGCAGGACTTGATTACCATGAATTAACATGTGTGATGGAGCATGTATCGCTCGAAAAATGCTTGGAGACACTACAACCCAGACGGGTTTTTGCTTTAAGCACTAAGGGAGAAAACAGTTTTTTCGACAAAGAGTTTACGCCTGGTGACGCATTTCTTTTTGGACCCGAGACTCGAGGATTACCCAAAGAGGTACTAACTAGTATGCCGCCTGAACAGATCCTTAGAATTCCTCTTAAGCATGGAAATCGTAGTCTGAATTTGAGCAATGCTGCAGCCATAGTTCTTTATGAAGCATGGAGGCAGCAAGGCTTTCATGAGATTGCATAAGGCATATAAATTTATTCGGGCGTTAAAGGGCGTCCTAATAGATTAGCCACGGCCTCTTTCGGCTCGAGCTTGTCATATATGACACGATATATCTGCTCTACAATTGGCATTTCTACTTCTAGTTTTTTTGCTACTTTGTAAACTGCTCTTGCTGCATAGTAGCCTTCAACAACTTGCCCAATTTTTCTGCGTAGGCCTTCAACACTGGCGCCATCAGCAAGGCCTAGACCAAAACGGCGATTGCGA
Source organism: Proteobacteria bacterium UBA6522 (assembly GCA_002434915.1). GTDB lineage: Bacteria > Pseudomonadota > Gammaproteobacteria > Steroidobacterales > Rariloculaceae > UBA6522. The sequence continues at coordinate 54,363 of DJLG01000177.1, read as the reverse complement.
GACTGATCATCTGAACAAGTCAAAACAAGGTCACCCATACCGGATAGTCCGATAAAGGTGTCTTTCTGGGCGCCTAAGGCTAACCCAAGCCGTGTCATTTCGATTAGTCCGCGCGTTATCATTGCTATACGAGTATTGGCTCCAAAGCCTAGCCCATCGGATATTCCTGCTCCGATCGCAAGAACATTTTTAGTAGCGCCGCCAACCTCAACACCAACGATATCTTTAGCTGTATAGGCGCGGAAAGTATCTGTGCTGATAGCTTGAGCAAGACGATTCGCATTAGCTTCGGTTGTTGAGGCTATGGATACAGCGCTAGGCAATCCTGCTGCTACTTCGGATGCAAAGGTTGGGCCAGAGATAACGGCCATTGGTAAGCTAGTGCCCATTACCTGCCTAACTACCTGATGCGGCAGCAGTCCGGTTTCAGTTTCAAATCCCTTTGTTGCCCAGGTTAAATGCTTAATAGACTGAGAGGAGTTTTTTAATCTCTCAAGGGTTTCTCGAAGCGCATGACTAGGAACTACAATTAGAACATCTTCGGCTCCAATGAGCGCATCATCAATATTGGTCGTAACTTGCAGAGCGTCAGGAAAGTGTGCTCCTGGCAGATACAGGTCATTGTACCGGCTCCGCTCCATAGCTTTGATCTCTTCTTCCTCAATTCCCCATAGGATTGTTGGGCGACCTATACGTGCGAAGTGAATGGCTAGTGCCGTGCCCCAAGAGCCGGAACCTAAGACAGCAATTCGGTTAGGTAAGTTAATGGAAGTAGCTCAGCTACCTAATGAGTAGCCTTGGAAGGGGCTGAGCTTTGATCGCCATTTTTTTGCGACTGTTCTTGCATCGCTTTAGCGTAAAGAGCATCAAAATTAATGGGCTGCAACAATAATTGTGGAAAACCACCACGTGTGACCACATCAGAAACAGCCTCCCGAGCAAAGGGGTACAACGCATTAGGGCAGTAGCTTCCAACCAGCATCTGGCGCTCCTCTTCCGTATAGCCTTGCATAATAAATACACCAGCTTGCTCTAGTTCTACCAGAAACAGTGCCTTATCGTTTTCTTTGGCTTCGACAGTAAGGGTAAGGCTAACCTCTTGAGCATTTTCTCCTACTTCCTTAGAGCTTGACCTAATATTTAGTTCAGTTTGTGGAGACATATCAGCTTTGAATATCTCAGGTGCCCTAGGTGATTCAAAAGAGAAATCCTTAATATAGATTTTCTGTAACACAAGCTGTTTGTTTTGATTGTCCGCAGACTTTTTTTCTGTCATGTGCTTGAGAGTCTCCGTAATATAATGAGCTAATTAGGTTTTGTAGTGATCGTAATGTCGTTAGGACGCTTCTACCAGTAGTGAGCTTAATTTTCCTGTCATTTCTAATTCATTTAGTTCGGTGTAACCGCCGATCGGTTGTCCGCCAATAAAGATTTGAGGGACAGTTTTCCGTCCGCTTAGTTTAACCATCTCTTCCTTGCTCCGTGGGTTTTGTAACACATTTATCTCAAGAAATACTGCTTCCTTCATTTTTAGAAGACGCACCGCTGCTTCGCAATATCCACAGAGAGGCGAAGAATAGATAACAACATGGCTAGAGCTTGGGCCGTCTGCGTTCATTTGACCAGTGTCATATTATCGGTACGCCATTGTCGTAGCCCACCTTTAAGGCTAAAAGCGTTTTCAAACCCAGCCTTACGCAGAAGGTTTGCTGCTTTACTAGAGTTGATGCCATTTTCACAGACGGTTAATAGTAGTTTATTCTTTTTTTTGTATACATTTTGGTCAGCTTGAATAGAGCTAAGCGTAATATTCTTAGCATTCACAATGTGTCCTCCGTCATATGCATCATCAGTCCGTACATCAATAATAGTGGCGCCTTTATTGATAATGCGAACGGCATCTGTAGTGGAAACCTGAGAAAGCGTAGTAGCTTTGAGCTTCATTTCGTAAAACATAACCCCTGCCCATGAAGCCAGCAGCGCTAGAACAAGAAGCCTGTTGTTATCTGCAAATTCTACCAGTTGGTCCATTTATTTCTCCGAAGGTACTGCAAATCCAGGGCGCGAGAGTATAACAGCCGAGCATTTATAAAATTCACTCGCTAAACTGTACTACGCCATGAACGAAAAAAAGCATAGTTACCTGATAGATATTCAAGCTTTTGCGGTAATGTGGTGTTGTATCGTCTGTTTTGCTGTAGCGCAATCTCCTGAGGAAGAAAGTTTAGAGGTTGTACGCAACCAGATCAGAACGTTAGAAGAGAAGCTAGCCGAGCAGAATGTGGAGCGTGATAGAAATCACCGCGCGTTAAGGCAAGTAGAAGTAGAAATATCATCTAGTTCCACAAAATTGAGGGTTATTCAAGAAGAGCTTAGGGGCCAACAAGAACAAACCCAGGCCTTGGGGCTTGAGATAGAGGCAGCTGAGGCGCAGCTCATTAGAGAGAGCGATGCCTTGTCCAACCAGGTTCGTATGAACTATCTATCTGGTAGACAGGAAAAATTAAAGCTACTCCTGAATCAGGAGAATCCGGCGCGCTTGGGCAGAATGATGATCTATTATGATTATCTTAATCGAGCTCGAAGAGAACGAGTCAATATTTTCATCACAGAGACTGCTAACTTAGCCGAGCTAGAGAGCAATAGTCGCGACTCTCTTTCGCGTCTTATAAGCTTGGAGGACGCCCAAAAGACAGAGTTATTAGAGCTTGAAGGCGCTCGTCAAGAGCGCCAAATAGCTATTAGTCGTATTGAGACAGACATATTAGGCGCAGGTGGCGATATCGCACGATTACGCGAAGAGGAAGAAAGGCTCAGGCAGGTTATTGAAGAGGTTAGGGCACTACTGTCTGACTTTCCTATTGATTTAGATGTAGATTTTGAACGCATTAAAGGCACTTTGCTTTGGCCTGTTTCTGGACCTCTTATCAACAACTATGGAGATTCACGTGAAGAAGGTCAGTTGACATGGAATGGCGTGCTTATTGGCGCGCCATCAGGGACCCCTGTCAGGGCTATACATCAAGGCCGTGTGGCATATGCAGACTGGTTGCCTGGGCTTGGGCTGTTAGTGATAGTTGATCATGGCGATGGCTACATGAGTCTTTATGGACACAATGAAACTATATTGAAGGAATCTGGAGACTGGGTGGCTCCGGGCGAAGCAATTGCACAGGCAGGCGATTCTGGGGGCCAGGCCCGCCAAGCGCTATATTTTGAAATTCGACATGAAGGATTGCCCATGGATCCGGGCCTATGGTTGGCTCCATCAAATCAAAGATAGCATGAGAATATTTGAGGAGCTATTTTCGTGTGCTAAGGTGCCCAGTCCAGAAACAAGGGTGTGTTCTATCTATGTTATTGAAAGGTAGAATTATTTTAATGATGATGCTTGGCGCTGTGGCCGGATTTGCGGCCTCTGCGGGTGGGTATTTGCTTAAAGAAGGCAATAGATACACTGATTTTTCGTCCAACCGATTATCCGAAGATCAGATTAGCCTTCTGGGCGAAGTGTTTGAAAGCCTTCGTGACGAGTATGTAGATGAGCTAGATGGTTCTACGCTGATAGAAAAGGCTATAGGCGGAATGTTGGAAGGCCTTGATAGCCATTCCCGCTTTTTAAGTGCCGACGATTATGAGGGCATTCGGATAAGTGCAACTGGACAATATGCTGGAGTTGGTCTTGATATTAGTCTTGAGGATGGCCAAGTAAGAGTTGTTGCGCCGTTAGACGGCACTCCAGCACAGCGGGCTGGAATTCTGTCAGGCGATATTGTGATATCAGTCAACGATGTGCCTGTAGATATAGAAAACACAGAAGCAACTGTAAACAGAATGCGCGGGCAATCAGGAACACCGGTTACTTTAGAATTAAAGAGAAAGGGGCTGGATGAAACATTACACTTTGCTTTAACTAGGGCAGATATTCAGGTTAAGACAGTAAGAGCTGAGCACCTTGGTGGAGGTTATGGCTACATAAGGCTTATGGGGTTTTCAGACAGCACTGGGAAAGAGCTTGAAGAGGCGTTTAGTGTTTTGGGCGACGGCAATGAATTAAGCGGGATTATTCTAGACCTTCGGAATAATCCTGGCGGTGTTTTAGACGCAGCTGTTGAAGTGGCAGACGCTTTTCTTGAACAAGGATTGATTGTGCGTGTTGGTGGACGCATGAAAGATGCGAGTTTTGAAAAATATGCAACACCAGGCGACACTTTCTCAGGGATAGATGTTGCAGTACTGGTAAATAATGGGTCTGCGTCTGCTTCGGAGATTGTTGCTGCAGCTTTGAGAGACCATGATCGTGCGCACCTAGTTGGAGAACAGACTTATGGTAAAGGCTCCGTCCAGACAGTTATCCCTCTATTAAATGGTGAAGCCTTAAAGTTAACCACCTCGCATTATTTCACGCCTTCTGGAGATTCTATAAATGGCACGGGAATTAAGCCGGATTTTATTGTGGCAGCGCAACACCCAAAGCGTCAGTATCGTGGTATGGATAGCGATATTGAGTTAAGTGATGATAGTCAGCTTCAAGAAGCGCTTCGTATCATCGGGTTCAATCACAGTGAGAGCATCAACATGCATTGATATGGGTACTATCAAATAGGCTGTCAGAAAAAACTTTTATTAAGAAACTATAAGAAGATGGAAATTCGCTTAGCTAGGATTGACGATCTAGATTCAATAACAGCCATTTATAACGAAGCAATTAAAACAACAACAGCCACTTTTGATGTTTATCCAAGACTAATTAATCAACAAGCACAATGGTTCGAAGAGCATACAGGTACTAGGTATCCCTTATATGTGGCAGAGCTCAACAAGGTTGTCGTTGGTTGGGCATCTCTATCGCCTTGGTCGAAACGCGATGCTTTCAAAGACACCGCAGAAATTTCCTTCTATGTAAATATCAATCATCAAGGTAAGGGGATTGGCACGGCTTTGATGAGAGAAATTATTAGTGCAGCACGCTTAATAGGGTTTCATGCTCTACTCGCTCAAATAACAGAGGGATCTGAAGCAAGTATCCACATCAGTAGAAGTTTGGGTTTTAGCCATGTTGGCTTTCTTAGGGAAGTAGGCAAGAAGTTTGGCAAAACTTTAGATGTGTGTCTTTATGAATTGCTTTTAGACTAGGTTTGGCTTGATATATTAAATGACCAAAAGCCTCATAAAACAAGGAAGAAAATAGCGCAAAGGAAAGTCCATGCTTAAATTTTATAGTTTTCTTGGCCGACATCTTTATGCTAATAGACTCATAATCTGGGGTTTGGCATTAGGATCTATTTGCGTATTTCTTGGGCTTTTGTTTTATGTGGGGCCTTATGGAACCCAGACTTTTTCGCTAATTTCCATCGTAATAATGTTATGGATGCTGTCCCTGTTAGTAGTGGGACAGATGTTTTCTACTCCCATAGAAGAGATGGAATTAGGCATAACGTTTATTGATAGAATGAGATATAAGTTGTCAATAGTGGCCAAATGGATTATGGCGCTCACAACGACCGGACTATTCATTTTTATGGCTTTACTATCTTTGAAGACTATTGGAATTCTATTAAATGGGTGAGGTGAGTCATGAGTGTCATAATTAAATATTGTGGGCGTTGAAATTATCTTTCAGTTGCCGCCGGTCTGGAGGCAAAAATAAAGAAAGAATTAGCTATCGATGTGAGGCTCATTGAGGGAAGTAATGGTGTATTCGATATTTTTTTTAATAGCGAATTTATTTTTTCAAAAGACAAGGAAGGGCGCTTTCCAGCTGACGAAGAAATAATAAAGTTTCTCAGGATAGCGATGCAATCAAAGAATTAATGGAGTAAATGCTTTGTCAGAGCAAGCGCTAAACGATAGATTCATTGCTGATAGTGTGTGTTTTGGATGTGGTCCGTCCAATAGCCAAGGGTTACAGCTAAAGGTTAATTATGACCCGAACGACCCAAAAAAAATCATAGGGATCTTTTTGCCGGACCCTTCTTTAATCGGATTTCCCGGTATTACACATGGTGGCATTGTTTTTACAGCTCTTGATTGTATAGCTTGCTGGTCGGGGATGATGCTCACAAAAGGGCCGAAGGCGCTTTGGCTCCTGAGGTCGGCACAAGTCACATATCATCGTCCTGCGAGAGAAGGTGAACCTCTATATCTTTCAGCAACCATACCGAATCTAGCCGAAGCAGGAAGGATTCAAACCGTTCACAATGACGCAAGAAATGAATCAGGTGATTTATTAGTAAACGGCCAGTATAAGATTGTGCCGTTGAGCCCTAAGAAATTCATGTCTGTGTTAGGGGTTAAAAAACTGCCAGAAGGTTGGGCTTCCTGGGTGGACTCAACAGAGTGAAAGATTTGATAGAACAACGAGCTAGGCTAAATCGTGAGAAATTTTTTCCAGTTTGGGGCGTTGCTGCGCTCCCTGCTGGGGTAATTATCGGCGTTATATTTGGCATAATATTTGGCGCTTTTTTTGGTGTGCCCGGTATTGGGGCCTCTGTTGGGGCAGCTATTGGGGTTTCGGTTGGCATAGCGCTTTTAGCTGCTGCAATAGTCACGGCAGCCAACAGAGCTAAGAGGTAGCATAAACTAAAAATTTTATGGTGATTAGTACAGAGTTTGATATGAATAGGCCCTATGGCACTAAAAATCCTGCTGGTCTTTGGAGCATGCCAGCTGCCGAGCGCAATAAAGAAGCGATTCTTGAGGCGCTAAAAGCGTGTGTTCCATCTGCTGGAAAAGTGCTGGAGGTGGCCAGCGGTACAGGACAGCATATTGTCCATTTTGCTTCCGCCTTAGACAGTCTAGACTGGATTCCTTCTGACCCAGACCCTGATTTTCGTGTTTCCATACAGGCCAGAATGGATCGGGCGAAGCTCGCTAATATCAAAAGCCCCCTGGATTTAGATGTAATGACAAGACCTTGGCCTGTTACGCAAGTAGATATGGTTTTATGTAGCAATATGGTTCATGTTGCGCCCTGGGAAGCAGCTAAAGAACTTATCAAGGGTTCAGAAGAAGTGTTGTCGGATGCAGGAGTTCTTTTTTTGTATGGGCCTTATCGTCGGTATGGGGCTCATACTGCGCCGAGCAATGAGTCTTTTGATAGACAGTTGAGGCAGAAAAATTCTGCTTGGGGTGTAAGAGATTTGGAAAACTTAGAAAAACTAGGACAAAGTGCAGGGCTGTTTTTAGATGAGGTTGTGGAGATGCCAACAAATAACTTTGGTTTAATCTTTAGGCGTCACTTTGTAAAAATCAAACAATGAAGCGGAATTTGTATTTGGGCTGCAACTAAAAAGACTTTTTAGAAAATATGAATGGCAAAAATATTCTACAAGGTGTAACTTCACGCGCCCGATAGGGGTTATAACTTAAATGCACAGGAGGCAAGGATGGCACAGGCAACGGCTCGACATATACTCGTCGATAGTGAGGAGTTCTGCATACAGTTGAAAGATCAGATAGCGGAGGGCGGAGATTTTGCAGCACTTGCCCAAGAGCACTCTAGCTGCCCATCTGGACAAAGAGGCGGGGATTTGGGTTCGTTTGGGCCAGGACAAATGGTACAAGAATTCGATACAGTTGTTTTTAGTGCTGCCATAAATGACGTTCAGGGGCCTGTAAAAACCCAGTTTGGTTATCACTTGATCGAAGTAACTAGTCGCTCTGATTGACAGAAAGCAATGTGCGTGAAATTTTGGAATCCGTATCAAGAAGAAGGTGGAGCATCTGTTGCACAATTAAATGGAACAGATATTGGTAGGCGCACATTGCGAGTAAATGGGGCTAAGCCTAGAGAGCAGTGTTAGACTCAAATCTCATCTCCCGCTAAATTTTCCGAAATAACAATATAGTTCCATGTGCATAGTCTTAGGTGGGACTGTCAGTTATTTTATCAATCTGTTAGTTTCTGAGACGAACAGAAGCATGGGGCTATACCGATGAAAGATGAATCCGAAACCGACATGAAACCTAAAATGAGGCGCCGAGAATTTCTTTCCTCGGCAGCAATTCCAGTAGCAGCTGCATTAGCAACGCCTAGTCTCTTTGCGCAAGACTCCCAGCCGGCGACGCCACGAACAGAGGACAAGATTCGCGTGGGCATCATAGGCGCAGGCACGGTCGTTCGTGAAGTAATGATTCCAGGATTTAAAAAAATACCGGAATGTGAAATTGTGGCAGTTGCAAACCGATCTTTACAATCCAGTCGACGGGTAGCCGATGAGTTCAATATTCCACGGGCCTATTCTAACTGGCAAGAGCTATTAGGTGATGATGGGATTGATGCGGTGTTAATAGGTACTTGGCCTTACATGCACCACATGATTACATTAGCGGCGCTTGAGAGTGGGAAACACGTTTTGTGTCAGGCGCGCATGTCGAATACTGCGGCAGAGGCTCATGAAATGCTGTCAGCTTCCAGACAACACCCAGACCTTGTTTGTCAGCTAGTGCCCACTTCTACCAGTTATGTGATCGATAGAGCTTTGCATCGCTTGTTGGAGGAATCTTATGTGGGCGAGGTACTTTCAGTTGAGATTCAGAGGGTCCAGCGTCGATTTGCAGACTTTGGTGGGGAGCTTCATTGGCGTCATGATCGGGAGTTCAGCGGTTATAACGTTTTGAATATCGGGTCCACCTATGAATCGATGCTGCGATGGTTTGGTGCTGGAAATCGAGTAATGGCGATGACAAAGGTACACGTACCGAGCAGACGTAACTCAGATGGAGAATTACAGTCTGTCAGTATTCCGGATCACGTCGATGTTTTGTATGAGCTAGATAATGGTGCCCAAGTCCATATGAAGTTTAGTGCAACTAGTGGTCTATCGAATGGAAACCATACCTGGATTTTCGGCAGCGAAGGTACGATCCACATAGCAGGTACACCAGGACGTGTGGATAGTGGCCAGAGTATTTTTATTGGTCGACGGGGGGACATGCAGCTTACTGAACTTCCTAATCCTTCAGAACAACAGGCCTTCTATCGGGTAGAAGAGGAGTTTATTAACGCAATTCTAGGTGTGGAAGAAGTGACAATGGCAACTTTCGAAACAGGTACACAGTACATGGAGTGGACTGAGGCGGTTTATAGGAGTTCAGAATCTGGTGCTGCTGTTGATCTACCATTAAGGATCTAGCAGCCAAACGGAAGATATCAGTTATAGGTTTCTCAAAAAATGATACGTTTATCGTGCTAGTGAATTATAAAAGAATCATTCAGAAGTCCTTCCGCTGCATACTTAAATAGCAATGAGTCATCATGAGAGGGGATTACCAGTAAATTCTCTTTAAGGAGCCCATTAAGCCAAGTTAGTTGAGTCACCAGGGCCTGTGGGTCCTCGCCAATTCTATTAATAGTTGACTGAGGTCTTGGTTTTATCTCTATGACATTATCTAGTGACCATCCAATATCACCAATAAAAACATATTCCATACCGGTTTCTAGCTGAGCATAAATTATCTGATGGCCTGGCGTATGGCCGGCCGCTCTGACTAGAACTATTCCAGGGGCTATTGGCAGAAACTTATCGTAATCTATGACAGTGTATTTAGCGGCCAGGTTTTCCGTTAAGCCAATTTCAGGCAGTTGAGGCGAATCGATTAAAGTGTTTACTTGGGCTTTTGTTAAAATTGTTTTACTAGCGATTTCATCTCGAATATCGCTACGTATAACGCCGGCAATGTGATCACCATGTTCGTGGGTAATTAAGATCATATTCGCCTGCCGCAAAGCGTCTTGTACCATCTGATTACGTTCTGGCCAGTAGGGTTCAACACGTCCAAATCCATAAAATTGGTGGACTGTTTCATCCATGCCCGCATCGATCATCACAGAGCCATCTTGATAGACAATCTGAAACGCCGTACGAGCTGAAATAAATGGCTCTTCCCCCCCGTCTTCGATAACTACTGAATATGTTCTATGACTCTCGGCAAACTTAACGAAATTAATAGAGGTTGGAAGCGCTCCTGGTACAGCACGCGAAGCATCACGGATTTGTGTGAGGAGATCAGCAGAATACGTAAGATCCTGTGCGAGGAGGCTATTTGTGGTAATGCTGGTAAGTGCTATAGCAAGTAGACGGTATGGTTTTTTTATCATTCCCTTGGTGCCAGCTTTTGATGAGCATAATTACTCATCAAAGTGTTTTGCCTAATATGTTCTGATAATAGTGGTATCAAACGAGTTAATAATTTTGTTTTGCTCCGTAAATTCTATTTGTGTATTCGAATTAATTTTCGAGGTGATTGCAATAATATCGGTTGGTTGTGCGAGTGCTTTAGCAAAAACTATACCTAAGATAATTCCTGTAAATATACCTGTAACAATCATGAAGCTATCGTAAAAACGTTTATCTCTTTTATCCAAGCGCTCCTCCTTTTATATGGTCCAAATTATATCGATTATATGAAGTCTCACAAAGATGACATCATTATCTCAGGAATCCAATATCGATTATTAATCGATTTGTTGGGAATCCTCTAGTTCGGCTAACCGGGTTTCAAGTAATTCCAATTTCTCACGCGTTCTAGCCAAAACAGCGGTTTGAATATCAAATTCTTCGCGAGTCACGAGATCCATTTTTGACAATGTAGATTGAGTAATAGACTTGAAGTTTCGCTCAACATCTTCGCCGATGGACTTTAAGTTGCCTGGCACTGCATCGGCTAACTGCTTGGCTAGTCTATCCAATGTCGGGCGTTCGGATTGGTTGGTCATTAATAATACCGTTTAGTCTATAAACATAGTCGATAGCGACAGGGGTTAACCTGAAGCTGTCACAGTACACATGATACCCTCAACAAGCATGAAGGTTTGGAAAAACATATTCAAACCCCTTTGGTTTAAGAGACTATAGGTATGGTAAAACAGATATAGAGTAACCATTCTTTGAAAACTATGAGTGATCAGATCATAAAAGACCTACCTGATTTAGAGAACAATGGCCCTGTGGAGGCTCAAAGTACAGCGGATATTTTGGCTAAAAACGAGCTAGTAACCATGAAAAGTAAAGGTCTTTATGTCGCGGTATTTTTAGCTTTATTGCTGGCTTTAATGTCAGTTTTTTCAACCGGGTATCTTTGGTGGCAGCATCAAATTTATTCGACCATGCTAAGACAGTCTGAAAGCCAATCTGTAGAGTCAATTCGCGATATACAGGGGATGCTTGACTCATTTGGAGACAGGGTTAATTCACTACAGAATGCAAATGAAGACGCTCGTAATATTGCGCGTGATCTAGATAGGCGTTTGGAGGAATTTCCTGAGCGTTTTCAGACTTTGGAGCGACGTCTTAACTCATTACAAGGGGTTTCAGATTCTGCAAGGCGCGAGTGGATACGAGCAGAAGCTGAGTATTATCTAGTGGTTGCTAATACAGCATTAGGCCTGAGCAATAATTGGGAAGGCGCTATTACCGCTTTGGAATTGGCTGACGCCAAGCTTAGGGAGCTGGGAAACCCGTCATTTCGTGTTGTTAATGAGCAGATTTTAGAAGAACTGGAATCGTTGATAGCAGTTCAGCTACCAGATAAAGAGGGATTAAATTATAGCCTCGCAAGGCTTTTAGAAAGCGTGGAATCATTACCTATCGCTTCGGTGGCGCCTGTGAACTTAGGCGGCGACCAAGAATCAATTGAAAATATTACGCCAAATTTAGAGCGTATCTGGTACAGCTTTAAACAAGCAATGAATGGGATGATTAGCGTTGAACGTACAGAGAGTGATTCGACAAGAATGCTCAGTAATGAAGAGCAAGCATTAGTCAGAAGGCAGTTAGAACTTGAGTTGGAGCTTGCCAGGCTTGCGTTGTTTAGGTCTCAGGGAGGTGTATTTGAAGTTAGTCTGAGCGCTGCCAGCGCCTTACTTGGCCGAGAATTTGATGCTTCAGATCAAAGAGTAGAAAGTGCTCTCCTGCTTTTACAGGAAATGGCGAATCTAAATATTGAGCCGGAGCTACCTGATATCAGCGGATCTCTCGAATTATTGCGCAGGCTTTCGGATAGAGAAGGCTAATGAGGACCGGGTTTTGGATTCTGATGGCTTTATTTTTTGGAGTATTCATTTCAAATTTTTTGTTACAGGACCGTGGCTATGTGCTGATAAATTTTATGGGATATGTTGTTGAGATGTCTGTCCCAGGCCTAGCTTTAACATTAGTGGCTGCCTATGCTGTTATTCGAGTATTAGTTGCGGTTTGGAATGCACCGCGTCGCTTAGGTGAAGCTTTAGTAGAAAGACGTGTGAGGCGTGCAGGAGAAAAGCTAACCCTTGGTTTGATGCACATCTCTGAAGGCGACTGGTCCAAGGGTGAGCGATTGTTGGCACAGAGCTTAAAGGGTACAGATGCTCCACTTATTAGCTACCTTCTTGCAGCACGAGCAGCCCAGTCACAAGGATCAGATAGTCGCCGAGATAACTGGTTGAAGTTAGCTTTTGAGGAGCTGCCAGAAGCGAAAATAACCATTTTGCTAACCCAGGCCGAACTCCAGCTTGAACATAAGGAGTTTGGGCAAGCACTAGCAACATTAAGCCATATACAAAAAACAGAACCTAATCATCCCGTCTTACTTGCATTGCTTGCGAAGCTTTACCATGCATCCGGGCATTGGGAAGAGCTTGTCGAACTGTTGCCTCAATTGGGTTTTGCTCGGTTGGAAACGACGGAGCTGGAAAGCCTTTGTACATCAGCGCTGCAGTCATGCTGGGCATGCCCTAAAATTACCTATGAAAAAATAGATTCCGTATGGCAAAAAATGCCTATACGACTTCGTAGCATTCCAAAAATAATAGCGGTCCATTCAATGGCAATTAGTTTATGTGGATATGGCAAGGAAGCTGAAAAAGAGCTAAGAGCAGGTCTAAAAGCTGAATGGAACGATGATTTAGTGCTTGCATATGGAAAAATTTCCGATGGAGATGCTGAAAAACAATTGCGCTATGTTGAAGAATGGCTTGAGAAGCATACAGAGGATGATGGTTTGCTCCTTACAGCAGCAAGGCTTTGTATGACATTAGAATTTTGGGGCAAAGCCCGGAGCTATCTTGAGTCTAGCTTAGCCATGTCACCTCGGACAGATGCTTTTGTCTTATATGGACGTCTTCTTAAGCAGTTTGGAGAAGAGGACAATGCTACCCTCGCATTTAGATCTGGCTTAAGTTTAGTCACTAGTGCCGTTGATGAGATGCCTCTACTTGATGGACCAGAAAGCACTCTAAAAGGCGATTCGGATATATTGAAGAAGGATTCTTCATTAGAGCTTATCGAGGCTGAGAGCGTCTCGAATCCAGCCATTCGATAAGCTCATCCCATTGTTCCCAGTCTTGCCAGGCTTGATAGTAAGGCAGTTCATGGATGCCTAGTCCTCGTTGATAGGCTCGAATATAATTTTGAGCCTCTCTAAGCTTTGCTATATAAGGGATTTTCAGCTTCTCGAGATAATCTTCAAGCTCTTGAAATATAATGGTATTTTCTTTAACTCTATTGGCTATCACAGCTACCCTAGCCTTTTTATTAACGATTTTTCCCTTATTCAGCAGCTCATTAACAAATGCGGTTCCAGCTTTAATATCAATTGGTGAGGGCATGATAGGAACGATGATTGTTTCGGCATGTTTAACAAGGGCTGTAAGTTCCGGACCTTTGGATCCGGCAGGAGCATCAATAATTAAATAGTCAGTATTTCTCGGCAGATAACGAAGTCCGTCATCAAAAGCTGCTAGTCCGACAATAGAGGCACACTCTTCTGGTCGTTCATCCAGCCAATTAAGCGTAGTTGCTTGTTGATCATAGTCGGCCAGGGTTGTGGTATAACCTTCAGAGGCGTAATAGGCTGCGAGATTCGTTGCGATAGTGCTTTTACCGCATCCGCCTTTTGCGTTTGTCACTAGTATATGTCGCATTTATTCTCCGTAGAAATGGATTTAAGTGTTGATGACTACAAAATAGCTAGCATTACTATAAAAGTCCATTCTGCTTCTGTAGTTGTCAATCAATACCAAGTTCACTCCAAAGTTTATCAATTCGCGTAACAATTTTTTCGCTCATATTTATTGGCTTTCCCCAGCTTCGATTAGTTTCGCCAGGCCACTTATTGGTAGCATCGAATCCTATTTTTGATCCTAGGCCCGCAACAGGAGAAGCAAAATCTAGATAATCGATTGGAGTGGACTCGGCAAGCTGTGTATCTCGAGCTGGGTCCATTCGTGTGCTCATAGCCCATATCACGTCAGCCCAGTTTCTGGCGTCTATATCCTCGTCTACAACGATAATCATTTTTGTATAAAGGAATTGACGTAAATATGACCAAATACCAAACATGATCCTTCGGGCATGACCAGGATATTGTTTTCGGATGCTTACGACGGCAACCCGGTAAGAACAGGCTTCACTTGGGAGGAAAAAATCAGTTATTTCCGGAAACTGCGTTTTAAGAATAGGGACAAACATATCGTTCATCGCAAGCCCAAGTATTGCGGGCTCATCAGGTGGTCGGCCAGTATAAGTGCTGTGATATATTGGATCACGTCGATGGGTTATTCGCTCTACCGTCATGACAGGAAATTGCTCAACCTCATTGTAATAACCTGTATGGTCGCCGAATGGGCCTTCTTCAGCGGTATCTCCTGGAACGATTACCCCTTCGAGGGTTATCTCAGCATTGGCTGGCACATTTAAGCTTGAACCAAGGCAGCGTGTCAGCTGAGTGCGCGCACCACGTAAAAGTCCAGCGAATGAGTACTCTGAAAGAGAGTCTGGTATTGGAGTTACGGCAGCTAATATAGTAGCCGGATCCGCACCGATGCTTACGGCTACTGGGAACGGTTCTCCTGGATTTTCTTTGGACCAAGCCAAGAAATCAGTGGCTCCGCCACGATGTGCAAGCCAACGCATAATAATCCGATTCCGACCTATGACTTGTTGTCTATATATGCCAAGATTTTGTCGGGAAGCGGTTAGTCCCTCGGCTGGGCCACGCGTAGTGGTAAGACCCCAGGTAATTAATGGCCCAGCATCATCTGGCCAGCAGGTTTGTATTGGCCATTTACTGAGGTCAACATCGTCAGGTTCAACGACGATTTCTTGGCAAGAGGCGCGTTTGGTAATACGAGGAGACATGTTGAGAATTTTTTTGACCAGCGGCAGTTTTTGCCAAGCCTCGCCAAGACCTCTTGGAGGTTCTGGCGCCTTTAGAGAAGCAAGTAACTGGCCAAGCTCCTTAAATACTTCTGTTGATGTAGCTCCAAGCGCTGCGGCAATACGCTCCTGTGTCCCAAAGAGGTTTGTTAGCACAGGTATATCTGAATCTTTTGTGTTGGTAAATAATAGCGCTGGACCACCATTTTCAAGTGTTCGTTGAGATACTTCCGTCATTTCAAGATGGGGTGACACATGTTTTGATATGCGACGCAGTGCCCCGTGAGTCTCTAGCTCCAAAAGGAAGGATCTAAGATCTTCATGCTTAGTTTTAGGTTTGGTAACGATTGAATCCACTATAATCCTCAAGAGCAAGTTAAACGGCAAAGCAGGTTATTACTAGTACTATGGAACTTGAATTTACAAAAATGCACGGTCTCGGCAATGATTTTATGATAATTCATTGGCCAGATGGTATGGCTTTACCAAGCAAGGATATTGTGCGCCGTTTGGCGGATAGACGTATCGGTATAGGTTTTGATCAGCTATTAGTTCTGCAAACACCCATTCAATCAGGCGTTGCTGTTTATTATCGAATATTCAATTCAGATGGTTCAGAAGTTGAACAGTGCGGTAATGGCGCACGATGCATAGCCTGGCATCTTGCCGCCGAATCAGAAAGCAGCGAATTAGTACTGGAAAGCATGGCCGGGATAGTTGAGGCTAAATTACAGTCTGATGATACGGTGGCGATCAACCTTGGTGAGCCAAATTTTATGCCGACGGCGCTGCCATTTCTTGTGGATGTTGAATCTGATCGGTATTTACTGGAACTAGAAAACGAATCTATCGAGATAGGCGCAGTTTCTATGGGTAATCCACATGCCATAATTCAGGTTGATTCGGTTGATAAGGCTCCCGTCGGTATACTGGGGTCTGAATTACAAGCCCATGCGTTTTTTCCACAGAGCGTCAATATTGGCTTCGTAGAATTTTTAGGCTCGCATAATTTGAAGTTACGAGTCTTTGAGCGTGGTGTTGGTGAGACCAGGGCCTGTGGAACAGGTGCGGCGGCCGCGGTAGCAGTTGGCAGACGATGGGGTCTCTTAGATGCAGATGTTCAAGTCGAACTTATGGGGGGCACACTAAAGGTTCAATGGTTAGGGCCAGGGCATTCGCTATGGTTGTCGGGTCCTGTAACTAAGGTATATGAGGGGCATATAGAATTATGAGCCAACAAGAAAATCGGGATGTTGCCGCAAATGCTTTGTCAAAAGAAGATGTAGCAATATATCTCAGTAGCAACCCACATTTTTTTGAAGAAAATCCAGAGTTACTGATTGATCTTAAATTTTCACACCATGCTGGTAGTGATGCCGTTTCGCTTGTAGAGCGTCAAATCGATGTGCTACGTCAGAGTAATAGCAAACTTACACGACAACTTAATGAGCTTGTTGCAGTTGCTAAAGATAATCATGTTGTATTAGAAAAAATTCACCAGCTTGCAGTGACTCTAATGAAGTCAAAGACCTGTATTGAGCGAATAAAATTACTTGAAGCCACTTTAAAGACAAGTTTTTTAGCAGACAAAATTGTTTTAATCCTTTTTTCATCAGTAGCCAACGATGAGTTATCAAATAATAGTTTTACTAAAATAGTCGATGATAATGATGAGAATTTGAATTCCTTCGCAAGCTTTTTGCGCTCTAGTCAGCCTAGATGTGGGCAGCTTAAGGATGATCAGAAAACATTCGTTTTTGAGCATGGCGCATCTGAAATTAATTCATCAGCCCTAATCCCTTTGGGGGACCCTGAAAAACTTGGGTTTATTGTCATAGGCAGTAAAGACCCCGATCATTTTAATCCTGGAAAAGGCATGGATTTTCTAAGCCGATTAGGAGAGGTAGTGACAGCCGCTTTATTGTTTGATGCAGCTGTTAGTGCAAAGAACGGACCAAATGTCGCAGGATCTTGAAACCAGAATCGATACTTTCATTCGGCACCTTGAGAAGGAACGAAGACTTTCGCCACATACAGTGAGCGCTTATCGGCGAGATCTAAATGCACTAATTGATTTTTGTAAGAATCAATCGGTAAGTATTGAGTCAGTAGATTCTTATTTTATTCGCAGATTTGCATCCGAATCGCACCGTAAGGGTGCTAGTCCGAGGAGTGTGGCACGTAGGTTATCCGCGATTCGAGGCTTCTTTGGTTATTTAATGCGTACCGGAGTAGTTTCAGTAAATCCTGCTATAAACATTCAAGCGCCTAAACCTTCTAGGCGGTTGCCTGCAACGCTAGATGCTGATGAGGTAGCAAGCCTTCTAACACTAAGTACAGAAGATGCATTAAGCATGAGAGATAGAGCAATTCTAGAGTTATTTTATTCCTCTGGCTTGAGGCTTGCAGAGCTCGTCAGCTCAAATCTAGCAGATCTTGATTTTCAGGATGGCACTATCCGTGTGATTGGGAAAGGCAATAAAACACGAGTGGTTCCTGTAGGTAGGCATGCTCTAGAAGCTCTAAAGGCTTGGATGTTAATTAGAGCGTCGATGGCAAAGAAAGAAGAAGAGGCCATATTTGTAACTCAGCGTGGGACCCGAATAGCCTGTAGGACTGTTCAGGCTCGATTAAAGCGTTGGGGTATGCAGCAGGGAGCCTCAACCTCTATTCATCCACATATGCTAAGACACTCATTTGCTACCCATATGTTGGAGTCAAGCAGTGACTTGCGAGCGGTACAGGAGCTATTAGGGCATGCAAGTATCTCCACCACCCAAGTATATACGCACCTTGACTTCCAGCATCTAGCCCAAATATATGATAAGGCTCACCCGCGGGCTCGGCGTTCCTGAGATGAATTTTTATTAACTAGATTTAGGAACTACTATTTTATTAGGACTGTTTGTATTTGCCTGAGTGATGATATGGAAAATTTTCATGGTACAACCATTATTTGTGTCCGACGTGGGGCTGGCATTGCCATGGGTGGCGATGGCCAGGTAACCATGGGCGATAAGATTATGAAGGGTAATGCACGAAAGGTTCGTCGTCTTCATAATGGAAATGTATTGGCAGGTTTTGCGGGAGGAACTGCTGATGCGTTCACCTTATTCGAATATTTTGAGAAGAAGTTAGAGCAATACGGGAACCTAACACGTGCTGCAATTGAGCTTGCGAAAGACTGGAGAACAGATAGGATGCTTCGTCGCCTTGAGGCTCTGCTTGTAGTTGCAGACGAAAAGCAATCGTTACTTATTTCTGGTACTGGAGACGTAATTGAACCAGAGAGCGAACTTTTGGCGATAGGGTCTGGAGGTGCGTACTGCCAAGCAGCGGCACGCGCTCTTCTGGATACCACGGAGCTTGATGCTCGCAGTATTGTAGAAAAATCACTGGCTATTACTGCAGATATCTGTGTATACACCAATCATAAAATCACTATAGAAGAGCTTTAAAGAATTTGGTTAGTTGAAGGCCGAGTTTCAGCTCAGTTTTATAGCACACCACTACTTTTGAGAGTGTACTGAAATGTCTATGACACCCAGAGAAATAGTCCAAGAACTGGACAAACATATTATTGGTCAAAATGATGCTAAGCGAGCTGTTGCGATTGCACTGAGAAACAGATGGCGTAGATCAAAGGTTTCAGAGCCACTTGGAAGCGAAATTACACCAAAAAATATTTTGATGATTGGCCCAACTGGTGTTGGAAAAACAGAAATTGCTCGGCGACTTGCTCGGCTTGCAAGCGCGCCTTTTATAAAGGTGGAGGCAACTAAATTTACTGAGGTTGGTTATGTGGGGCGTGAAGTTGACACGATAGTACGTGATCTTGCAGACATGGCAGTAAAGATGGTTAGAGAGGATGAGGTAGCAAAGGTTAGACACCGTGCTCAGGACTCAGCGGAGGATCGAGTCCTCGATGCACTATTGCCAGGATCTAGTGCTGAGCAAGATAACGAAACCCGACAGCGTTTTAGAAAGAAATTACGGGAGGGTGAATTAGATGATCGGGAAGTTGAAATAGAGGTCCAGTCAGCGGGAGTAGGCGTAGAGATTATGGCGCCACCCGGTATGGAAGAGATGACTAACCAATTACAGGGCTTATTTCAAAATATGTCTAGTGGACGTGTTAATCCGAGAAAACTTCGAGTGCGGGATGCATTGAAATTGTTAACTGATGAAGAAGCAGTAAAGATGGTTAATGAAGAAGATATTAAGCTGCAGGCACTCACGGCTGTGGAGCAGAATGGGATCGTTTTTATTGATGAAATAGACAAGGTGGCGCGCCGGTCTGACACTCTAGGCGCAGATGTTTCCAGAGAGGGAGTGCAGCGTGACCTATTGCCACTTGTTGAGGGATGTACGGTTAGCACTCGTTATGGAATGGTTCGCACAGATCACATACTGTTTATTGCATCTGGCGCATTCAATGTTGCAAAACCAGCAGACCTTATCCCAGAACTTCAGGGCCGGTTCCCAATACGAGTAGAGTTATCAGCTCTTGTGGCAGACGATTTTGTTCGAATACTAACAGAGCCTGATGCATCATTGACGGAACAGTATACGGCGCTAATGGCAACCGAAAGTGTGGATCTTTATTTTGATTCAACAGGGATAAAACAAATTGCTGAAGTAGCATTTCGTGTTAATGAAAGCACTGAAGATATTGGAGCAAGACGACTACACACAGTTATGGAAAGACTTTTGGAATCGATTTCATTTGAAGCTGCAGATAAAGAGGGTCATGCAACTAAGGTTGATGCTGCCTATGTGAGTCAGCATCTTGGTGATCTTGCCCAAGATGAGGATCTAACACGGTACATTTTATGAGCATTCAGGAATTAAAAACAGGCGTATATCCCACGGATATAAAGTTGCAAAAACGTTCTCGTCAATTATTAATCCAGTTTTCTGATGGATTGCGATTTAGTCTTTCTGCCGAATACTTAAGGGTCCACTCACCTTCAGCCGAGGTTAAGGGACATGGCGCAGATGAGCCAATTTTGGTTATCAACAAGGAGGGGGTAAATATTGAAAAAATTGAAGCGATTGGCCGCTATGCGGTTCGACTAATTTTTGATGATGGACATGATACAGGTCTTTATTCATGGCCAATACTTTACGAACTGGGGTCGCGCTATGAAGATAATTGGAAGAAGTATCTCGAGCGCCTTGATAAGGCGGGTCATCAAAGAATGGTGGATATGAATGGCAGAGAACCAGAAAAAAACTGAACAATTTGCTGATTTTGGTTTTGAGCGTGTTCCTTTGGATGACAAGAGTCTTCGTGTTGGAGCTGTATTTGATTCAGTAGCGGATAGATATGATTTGATGAATGACATTATGTCGTTTGGTATGCATCGTGCGTGGAAAAAATTTACGCTTTCAAAGACTGCCCTTAGGAATGGTGATTTTGCGCTGGATGTTGCGGCAGGTAGCGGCGATCTTAGTAAAGGTATGGCTCATCAGGTCGGATCTAACGGTCTTGTTGTAGTAACGGATATTAATTCAAGTATGCTACATAAGGGCCGTGATTCGCTTACTGATGCAGGTTTTGCTAAAAACGTGGCCTATACGCAAGCTGATGCCGAAAAACTTCCTTTTGAAAGTAACAAGTTTAACTGTGTCACCATAGGTTTTGGGTTACGCAATGTAACGAATAAGTTGGCAGCTCTTGCTGACATGTATCGTGTGTTAAAGCCAGGCGGAAGATTATTAATCCTTGAATTTTCTAAGCCTAAAATAAGTTTTCTTAATTCCATTTATGATCTTTATAGTTTTCAGGTTTTGCCGAGGCTTGGCGGGCTAATTACAAATGATTCTGATAGCTATCGTTATTTGGCTGAGTCTATAAGGATGCATCCTGATCAGAATGCATTAAAAGAACTAATGATTAGTGAAGGTTTTGAGCGTTGTGAATATCATAATCTATCTGCCGGAATCGTTGCCTTACATCTAGGTTTTAAATTGTAGGGCTAATGATTACTAACAGAGCTACGGCAGTTATGGAAAGCTTGTTGAACCATCATATTAATGGGTCTTCGACTGCCCAAAGCCAACTGCGTGCATTAGAAGATCGCACATTATTGGTGAACGTTAAGGATGTGAATTTTAAATTCTGCTTAAAAGCAGAAGATGCTTATCTCAGGATAAATGAGATTAGTGAAAATGATGCTGAAAGAGACATGACGGCTTCAATATCTGGAACACCAATAACCTTTCTAAGGCTTATTCGTGCGTCGACCGCAAATGAACTAAGAGCATCTGAAGCTACTATTTGTGGTGATACGGAAACTATCGAGGGTTATTCAGAGTTGTTGCGTCTCGCACGCCCAGAGATTGAGGAAGAGCTTTCATACTTGGTTGGGGATGTTTTAGCTTATGAGGTATCAGATATGGCCCGCCGATTGACCAAATGGGGTAATCGGGCTATCAAATCTGTGGCGATGAACACATCGGAATTTATACAGGAAGAGTCTAGTCATCTGCCCCCAAGGATTGAAATTGAAAGATTTAATCGTGAGGTTGAAGTCTTAAGAGAAGATATAGATAGGACAGAACAAAGAATAGATAGGCTTTTAGCAAAGAAGAATGGCGGGATAGCATGGGGCAACTCAGACTAATTCTACGGTTACTAGTAATTCAGAAAACGCTGTTTCGCTATGGCCTTGAAGATGTTGTTAGGGAAACACATCTGTTTCGTTCTGTTGGTTGGATATACCGTTTTATTCCACGTGGACCATATCCAGAGTCCCTTGGAGTCAGGATAAGATTAGCGCTTGAAGAACTAGGCCCTATTTTCGTAAAGTTCGGTCAAGCAGTTTCAACGCGACGTGATCTGCTTCCAGTTGATATAGCAGATGAGCTTGCAAAACTGCAAGATCAGGTGCCTCCATTTGATTCTATAGAGGCACTAAATATCTTATCGTCTGAATTCGGAAAAAAAGCAGAAGAAATATTTGCTGATTTCGAACAAATACCATTGGCTGCAGCATCTGTTGCTCAAGTGCACAGTGCCACTCTCCATACAGGCGAGTCAGTTGTAGTAAAAATTTTAAGGCCTGATGCTCGACTATCTATCGAACGTGATCTTAAAGTGCTTTATGCCATTGCCACGCTGGCGGAACGTTATTGGTCGGATGGACATCGACTTCGGCCTGTAGAAGTCATTAAAGAGTTCGAAAAAACCATTCTTAAGGAACTTGATTTACTTAGAGAGGCTGCTAACGCAACTCAACTCAAGAAAAATTTTAAAGATTCTAAAAAGCTTTATGTGCCTGAAATATATTGGGAATATTGCCGAAAAAACATTCTCACTATGGAGCATGTCAAAGGCGTGCCGATTAGTGATGTCAAAGCCTTACGAGATGCTGGCACAAATATAAAACGTCTTGCCGAGAATGGCGTGGAAATTTTTTTCACTCAGGTTTTTCAGCATAATTTTTTTCATGCGGATATGCATCCTGGAAATATTTTTGTAGATATATCCAATCCAGAAAACCCACGTTACATAGCTATTGATTTTGGTATTGTGGGTAGTCTCAGCCCAAGTAATCAGCATTACTTAGCAGGTAATTTTCTAGCTTTTTTTAAGCAAGACTATAATCGAGTCGCTCAGTTACACGTAGATTCTGGCTGGGTACCCTCGAGCACTCATATAGCAGAGTTAGAGGCATCAATTCGTGCTGTATGTGAACCTATTTTTAATAAACCATTAAAAGATATTTCCTTTGGTCTCGTGCTACTAAGACTATTTGATACGGCGCGAAAGTTTGATATGGAGGTTCAACCGCAACTAGTTTTACTCCAAAAAACTCTTTTAAATGTTGAAGGGCTTGGTCGTGAGCTTTATCCTGATCTTGACCTTTGGTCGACTGCTCAACCCGTTCTTCAAGAATGGATGAAGCAACGTACGGATCCTCGTGCTCATGTAAAGCGGTTTATTCAAAATTGGCCCCAGATCAGCGAAGATCTTGTGCAGTTGCCAGATGCTATTCATCAGATAATTAAAAATATTCTAGAAGAAGCCCGGGAAGAAAAACCACATAAAAATAGTAGCAAGAAAAAATCTCAGCAAAACATTTTTATTGAACGTATTAGCATACTCCCTGGTATGTTTTTAATAGTAGTTGGTGCTTTATGGATGGGTACCGAGATTATTCCAGTTTGGCCAGCGTGGTATATAACTGGTTTGGGTATAGTCTGGGCTTTTCTTGCTGATCATTCAAAGAACAGCTAGTACTTCACTTTAGATTATTGATTGTTTAGCTATCCTCTAAGAGCTGCATAGCAGATTCTATTTCTTCGAGCACCTTATCGACGGTGGATGAACTCATAGCTCGTACAACTAAATTGGCTCCATAGCGCCCATCCCTAGAGAAAGGGTAACTTCCAATTTCAACGGTTGGGTATCTCTGCGCAATATCTCCTAGTGGTGCTGCGAGATCTCCCTCAGGAATATAGACATCTAAACTTTTAGAAATTATTGTTTCACCCGTCTCTAGGCTATCCGCAAATGTAGCAAACATAGCTTGTGCTACTGATGGAATACCTGCCAGTACGAATACGTTGTCTAGCCGAAAACCTGGGGCGTTGCTAACTGGATTATCAATTAGTTCGGCACCTTTCGGGATATGAGCCATCTTGAGCCGTGCTTCATTAAGTTCCCGGCTTCTCTGCGTCAGACAAGCTACCGCCTCATCGTTCAGTACCAGTTCTCGGCCAAAGGCAGCTGCAACACACTCGGACGTAATATCATCATGAGTAGGGCCAATGCCACCAGTTGTGATTACATAATCATATCTGGCTCGACATTCGTTTAATGTTTTTACAATATCGTTTTTTTCGTCGACTAATACGCGTGCCTCTTTAAGGCTAACACCTCTTTTAGCGAGCTCACGGCCTAGAAATTGCAGGTTAGTGTCTTGTGTTTTTCCAGATAGTATTTCATTGCCAATAATTAAGACGCAGGCGGTAGTAATAGGAGTAGTCATAATATTTTTATCCAAGCATTAGAGATGGGATTATTAGGCATTTAGAGAATCAGGTGAGCTACACTGCCAACAGACAGCAAAATGACCCTCGTTGTTTTCTCCGCAATCAATACAGCGCCAACTTTTTTCACTTTCATGAAAGTTAAGAGTGGCTTTTAGAAGAGATTCGGCACGCGAAAAATCCTGATCTCGAATAATCCAAAGTTCTGGTAAGCAGTCTAAAAATGGGATCTCTCCTAAGCCTCCAGAAAGCTGTTCATTCTTGATTAAGCAATCAATTCCAGATTGCTCAAGAATATTTTTCAGGTGGCCGACCTGAGCAAGAGATTCAAAACTCATCAATCTTTTCATTATTAGAGCACCCATTTCATGGGCGCAGATTCCGAAGAAACTCTCCAGGATTCTCACCTCTCTCAAGAGCCTCGACCAGAGCGGAACCAACAATTACTCCATCAGCATGCCTTGAAATCATTCGCACCTGCTCACTTTTTCGAACCCCGAAACCAGCGCATACAGGCACCTTTGCGGCTTCTTTTACGGCAGCAAGATAGTCGGCCAGGTCCGCAGGAAATTGTGTTGCACTACCTGTAATGCCTGTCCTCGTGACGGCATAGACAAAACCTTGGCTGGCCTGACAAATTTCGTTAAGGCGAATAGATGGGGTAGCTGGTGTAACCAGTTGAATTAAAGCAATGCCTACCTTATCCAGTGATGTCTTAAGCAGCATACTTTCTTCGTATGGAAGGTCTGGAATGATAAAGCCGCTTACGCCAACTTGTAGAGCTCGCGAGGCAAGATCGTCGAAACCAAAAGCAAGCAATGGGTTGAGATAGCTCATTAAAAGTAGTGGTGTATTACTTTTTATTGTTCTACTGCCCAGTTGATCCAGTATCCAGCTAAGGCTTACGCCATGTTCAATTGCTGCTTGACTAGACCGTTGAATAGTTACCCCGTCAGCCATTGGATCAGAGAAAGGGACACCTATTTCAACTGCATCAGCTGCCTCTGATACATCATAAAGAACATTAAGGAAATTTTTAGGTTCAGGATAGCCAGCCGTTAGGAAGGCAACAAGTGCAGATTCTTCAGATTTTTCTAGGGCATTCTTAAGGGCCTCATGCGGCAGCATTTTCAGCCCCTTCCGTGTCATTTGTTTTGATGGGGTACTGGCTGAGTATCGGCATATCCTTGTCTCCTCGCCCGGAAAGCCCGATAAGAATCCGTGCTCCTTGATTTGTTGAAGCCCAATGCCGAGCACCTGCGATAGCATGAGCCGTTTCTAGAGCAGGTAAAATTCCTTCTAACTCACAGCACTCCTGTAATGCATCTAAAGCCTCAGAATCTTTTGCGGTGACATACTTAACTCTGCCTACGAGCTTTAATAAGGCATGTTCAGGGCCAACTCCAGGATAATCTAGCCCTGCTGAAACAGAATGTGTTTCTTGGATTTGTCCATGATCGTCATACAATAAAAGGCTGTATGCACCATGTAGTACACCTGGACGTCCCGAACCTAGAGTAGCAGAGTGATCACCGAGATCATCGCCACGGCCCCCTGCTTCTACACCGATTAGGCTTATATTTTCCTCTCCTAGGAAACCATGAAAAAGACCAATCGCATTGGATCCTCCTCCAACACATGCAAAAACCGCATCAGGAAGACCTCCGTGTGTTTCCAATTGTGATCTGGCCTCTCGGCCAATAACAGCTTGTAGTTCCCTAACCAAGAAAGGGTATGGATGCGGTCCTACAGCTGAGCCTAGAAGATAATAGGTATCAACTGGATCGGAAACCCAGTCTCTGATAGCTTCATCGATGGCAGCACGTAGAGTGCGGTCACCAGAGTTAACTGAGACTACATTAGCGCCCAGACGTTTCATGCGATCAACATTTGGTGATTGCCTTTGTATATCAAGTTCGCCCATATAGACCACACATGGTAGCCCTACTCGTGCACAAGCTGCTGCTGAGGCAACCCCATGTTGTCCCGCACCTGTTTCTGCAACGATTCTTGTTGCACCGAGTTCTTTGGCAAGCAAGGCTTGTCCAATTGCATTATTAATTTTATGTGCACCAGTGTGAGCAAGATCTTCGCGTTTAAACCAAACATCTGCACCCCAAGCTTTTGAAAGCCTAGCCGCGTGAGTTAATGCAGTGGGTCTTCCTACCCACTCTTTTAATTGTGAGGTTAGTTTGTGATTGAATGATTCGTCCGGAAGTAATCGGTGAACACCTTCAGTAAGCCGCTCAATTGCAGGCATTAAGGTTTCAGGGACATAGCGTCCTCCAAAAGGTCCAAAACGCCCAGAAGCATCGGGCAACTTTCCATCAACAAGCGCTCTCAATAGTTTCTTCTCATTTATTTCTTCGTTTGGTCGTATCATCATTACTCCGTCGCCCGGACCTGGGCGATAAACTCTCGAATTTTAGATGGGTCTTTAGTTCCATGGGCAACTTCAACGCCGCTGGATACATCAACTCCCCATGGAGATACTGACTTGATAGCTATCTCAACATTTTCAGCGGTAAGACCACCCGCGAGAACCAACTGTGTACTAGCCGCTGCAAGTGCAGCTTCTTCCCAGTTGGCTTTTTCACCAGCTCCGCTGTTCATCCCTTCAAAAAGCATAGGTCGTGGCAATTCTTTTAGCTCAGATACATGCCCTGTCCGAAATACTGGCAGCGACTTACAGTCTCCAAGGTTGAGTGATTTAAAATCTTCATGGTCTGTCTGAAGCCAGTCCGGGGCAAATACAGTTTTCACTTCGCCCCACTCATCTGGCGTAGGGTGACGCATTACCGCTACTCGAATTATATGATCTCCAATATTTTTACATAAGGAAAGCGCACGATCAGGGCTTATCTTTCTCGGCGAGCTGGCAAAGACAAATCCCAATGCATCTGCGCCAGCTGATATCGCTGCCTGTACATCTTTTTCTGTGCTTAGGCCACAGATTTTTATGAACATGTAGTGCCACCAAGCTCGTTAAACCCCGCTTGCTTAAGCGACGCCAATCTATCAGCAGTATCTTCAGCACGCATAAGTGCTGATCCAATTAGAGCAGTTTTATATCCTAGCTTTACAATCGCTTTTATTTCTTCTGAAGAGCTGATACCACTTTCAGCTACCGAATGCAGTGTCGGTGGTATATGAGTTGCTAGTTGCCTAAAACGATCAAAGTCAACCTCTAGAGTTTTGAGGTTTCGGCAATTAATGCCACACAGTACCGGGACTGTGTAATGGTTGCTTATATTCATAGCTGACGTACGTTCCAGATCTTCCTGATCAAAACATTCCAAAAGGACAAAAAGCCCTAGTTCATCGGCACAACTTAATAACGAGTTCACTTCTGAGTCACTTAATGGAGCAACAATAGCAAGGATGCCGCTAGCGCCGGCTGCACGAGACTCTAGCACCTGATAAGGGTCAGTAAGAAAGTCTTTTCGCATAGTTGGAATGCCCCTATCAAACAGCGAGGCTGATGCATCATAAAGATCTTTCAAGGAGCCTTTGAACTCATCGGGTTCTGTCAAAATGGAGACAGCAGCAGCACCACCTTTGGCATAAGCCTCAAGCTGTGCGTCATGCGAGAAACCACTATCCACAAGATCACCCATGGCTGGTGATCGCCGCTTTAATTCAGCTATGACGTTAAAACCACTTAACTTTAGTGGGGGTGGGCTAGGCATTGCAGCGGCACGATTAAGGAGAGCCCCCTCTGCTTCTTTGGTTTTAGCTTCTTTTGCACGAAGTCGGCTAGCGTGGGCCATTTTTTCCAAGAATGATCCTTTGCTAGCTTTGTGAGAAGTATTGTTTTTCATTGGTTTTATCTTTGACCAAAAGATTCCATTTGTTCAATGAAGTTTTTACCATGCCCATCATTAAGTGCACTGCGCGCTTCATGAACACCACTTTCTGGGTTTGAAACTGCACCGGTTACTTCTAAAGCCAAAGCTGCACCAAGAATCAATGCTTCTCGATGAGCATTACTATCACCATTGCACAATGCGCTGCGCAAACGTTTTGCATTTTCTTCTGGTGTTCCACCTTCTAGATCAGTCGCTTTGCAACGGGCTAGGCCATAATCTGCAGGGTCTCGAACAGTTTTTGTTACTGAGCCAGGACGAACATCGAAGCATAGGAAAGGACCTACCGGCGTAGGCTCGTCCCACCCAGGTGCGCCGTGTACAACAAAACTGCGCTTTGCATCTAATCCGGATAACGTATTCGCCATTAACTCTGCCATCGACTCACTGTAAGCGCCAATCACATGAAAAGGAGGGCACGCTGGGTTTGCTAAGGGCCCGAGAATATTAAAAACTGTTCTTACTCCAAGTGCTTGACGTACAGGTGCAATAGCTTTCATAGCAGGGTGATAACTAGGCGCAAATAGAAAAGTGAATCCTAGTTCATCCAAACAGTCTTTGATTTGTCGTTCATCCATAGGAACTGGTAGTCCAAGTGCTTTTAAGACGTCAGCACTACCAGATAGGCTGGAAACTGACCGGTTCCCATGCTTCAAAACTTTAGCGCCACACACAGCAGCGAGTAGTGCGCTACCAGTGGAGAGATTTAAACTACCAGAACCATCACCTCCTGTGCCGACTATATCTACGTAGGGCTCCCCGTCTGGCAGAGATGGTTTGATAGCAAGTTCACGCATTGCATTTGCAAACCCACGAATTTCAGATGTAGCTTCGCCTTTTGTTCGGAGTGCAACGAGCAACCCACCAGCGAGGGCAGGCGGCAAAGCACCAGAGGCCATTCCATTTAATATAGAAGCTGATTCTTCCTCGGTGAGATCGGTTTTTGCCATAACCTTCTCAAGTAAGCTTGTAGCCTGTGAGCTCATCGCCATCCTCCAGATGCTAATTAGACGTTCCGTTCAGGGTAGAGAAAGTTTTCAAGTACTTTTGGGCCATTAGGTGTCAGCACACTCTCGGGGTGAAACTGCACACCTTCAATGGGTAACGTTTTGTGGCGCACTCCCATAATCTCTCCCTCTTTTGTTTGTGCCGTTACAGTTAAGTTTTGTGGAACTTCATCTCGCTTTGCGGCAAGAGAGTGATAACGCCCGACCTCAAAGGGATTAGGGAGAGATCTATAGATTGCTTTGCCATCATGCTCAATCTGGGATGTTTTTCCATGCATTAAGTTTTGCGCCGCAACTATCGAACCGCCGAAATGCTCAACAATGCATTGGTGCCCTAAGCAAACGCCAAGCACCGGAGTTTTATCAGAAAAATACTCAATCATTTCAAGTGATACTCCTGCATCAGATGGACGACCAGGGCCTGGAGAAATAACCAAATGAGTCGGAGAGATGCGAGCCGCAGATGCCACATCGATGGCATCATTACGATGGACAATCACACTTGCATCTAGCATTAAAAAAGCCTGTACAAGGTTATAGGTGAAGGAGTCATAGTTATCAATTAAGAGGAGTCGCACGTTCATATGCCATCCTTCGCGATCTCGAGTGCGCGTCTTAGGATAGCGCTCTTGGCAAGCACCTCTTGATATTCGTGTTCAGGGTTACTATCAGCAACTATTCCTGCGCCCGCCTGAAAGCTATATTCATTTCTATTGAACACCATCGTTCTTATAGTTATAGCTTGGTCCATATTACCGTTCTTAGCTATATAGCCCATTGTGCCTCCATATAGGCCCCGGCTAATTGGTTCCATCTCGGCAATCAATTCCATAGCTCGAACTTTTGGAGCGCCTACTAGAGTTCCTGCAGGAAAGGCAGCAGCGAAAAGGTCTAAAGCATCATGTTGTTCTTCCAGGGTCCCGCGTACTCCACTAACAATATGCATGACATGACTATATCTCTCGATTTTTAGATAGGGATCTACTTTGACAGTTCCAGATTGCGCAACTCTACCAAGGTCGTTTCTAGCCAAATCAACGAGCATAACGTGTTCCGCATTCTCTTTTGGATCTGCGAGTAGTTCGACCTCTAATGCCTCATCTAGTTTTGTGGTTTCTCCTCTTGGTCGTGTTCCAGCAATTGGCCTTAGTGACGCTTCACGGTTTTCTAACCGGACTAATGCCTCAGGAGATGAGCCAGAAATCTTAAGGTCACCAAGCTCAAAGAAAAACATATAGGGTGATGGATTTAGCAGTCTCATTGCCCGATAGCATTGAAATGGTTGTAAGTCTGTTTTTCCTGAAAATCGTACTGATAAGACAATTTGTAATATGTCTCCCGCTGTAATATGAGTTTTGCAACGTTTAACCTTTGAAATGAATTCTTGTTTGTCCAGACTAGCTTTTGCTTCTGAAAAACTTGCCTTTTTTTTCAGAGGTGGCATGACTGAGGCTTCATTAATGTTTTCGCGCAAAGCATCAACTATTTTTTTACGTAGTTCTTTTCGCTCGTGTTCGGTCCCAGAGTGCAGTAAGGCAACACGTCGAGTTAGGTGATCAAAAACGAGTAATGATTCGGGCGCTAATAATGATGCCTGTGGTAACCCTTTTAGTTCTGTTTGAGTGGCGGGTACTCTTTCAAAATAGCGAACAACGTCATACCCGTATGCTCCAACCAGTCCTCCAGAAAATGGTAGGCCCTCAATTTTGGGGTAAAGATCTGGACTGGCGGCAAGTGTTTCACGCAGGACTTTTAGCCATTCAACACGATTTTTTGGACGTTTTTGAGTTTCTCCATTGAGAACCAGGCGGTTCGAATAAAGCTCTAGGGTTGGTCCAATGCCGAACCCTAAAAATGAGTATCGTGCCAACCGTTCTCCACCCTCCACACTTTCAAGCAGAAAGCGTGGATTAAACTTTCGCAGCTTTATATATGCTGATACTGGTGTATCTAGGTCTGCTACGATATCAAATGGTGCCCGCACAATTTTTTCTCCAGCCGCCACAAAACAAAAAACCCATATCCGTAGGTGCGGAGATGGGTTTGCATGTTCGAATTAGACTCTTTTGGTCAGATTACGCGTGCCGTACCCTCTCGGCTGATAAGCTTAGCCAACAGTGCCTTACGAAGGAATGGGTGTTCACACGATAATTCATAATGGGAAGTATGTCCCTAGGGGCTCTTGAGGGTCAAGACCGAAAAACCAGTATTAAGGCTTAAAGGTCGTATAGAAAGGGCAGGATTATGGAAAAACCTACCCACATTATCAGTATCAGAGGAATACCTGCTCTTAAAAAATCAGTGGCTTTATACCCTCCGGCAGATAGCAATAATAAATTTGTCTTGTAGCCAAAAGCAGTTGCAAAACTCATATTAGCCCCAAAAATAACCGCAAGAATAAAAGGTTCTGGTGAGGTTCCAAGCTGTTCAGCAATTTGAATAGCGACTGGTGCGCCTATAACTCCGGTTGCATTATTTGAAACCATATTAGTAAGAATTGCCATGACCAGAATTAGTATGCTTAGAATTATGGGTATTGGCAGATGTTCGACTGCGGACACAAGAACTTGAGCAAAATATAGTGCCCCACCAGTCTCTGTCATAGCTGATCCAAGGGCCAAACTCGCAACTACCATCATAATGATCGGAGTCGATAAAGCACCAGACACATCTCCCCATCTAAGGCAGCGCGTTGCCAGCATCAGTCCAACGCCGGTCAGAGCCGCAATTGGTATAGGCATGATCCCTAGTGCCGCTGTTAGAATCACGAGCATCATAATAACTGCTGCTCTTGGTGCACGATGTGTGTAGGGAAGCTTCATTGTTCCGTCGAGTACAAGTTCAGTGCCAAGGGTTTTTAATTTTCTTAACTCAGAGCCGGTCCCCTGAACTAGCACTACATCACCTGCTCTTAGTGAGGTTGCTCCAATCTCATGAGAGATTTCTCCTAGTCCTGCGTTATGGACTCTGTGGAGTGCTAGAGGCAAAAGGTTGGTTCGTTGCGCAAATTGGGTGCCGAGAAGACTAGCTCTGTAGAGCATAGAATTTCTTGTGATCACTATTTCTGCAAGATTTTGTGGTTCTTGGTCGCTTAGGCTTTTATTTGCCTCGTTATGCAACGTTGCGCCCAGTTTCTGTTCAAAACTTTTTAGACGTTCTGGTGTATCCCTTACTGCTAAGCGATCGCCTTCAAGTATGGTTACAGAAGGCAGTTTTGTAACCGAGAGGTCTTCCCCTCTATCAATACGGTCTACTTTCATTTCGTTATTAGTTAGAGCTAAGCATTCAGCGAAGGGAGCCCCACACGCCTTACTATCTGCATTAATGTGCAAGCTTGCATTAAAAACTCGTGGTGCCGTGTCTGATAATGGAGGTTTGCGTTTCGGTAGAAGGCGGGGTGCTATTAGCCACAGGTATAATATTCCTAGGCTACCAACTATTAGCACTGGGAAAGCAAAATCAAACATTTGCAACGGCGCCATGCCCTGAGATGTTGCTATTGATACAATTAAAAGGTTAGTAGATGTTCCGATGGTGGTAGCCATCCCGCCCACAATGGTGGCTAGTCCGACTGGCATGAGTATAGAAGATGGCGCTATGTTATTTTTTACTGCGACTCCAACTAGCACAGGAAGCAACATCACAACGATTGGCGTGTTGTTAAGGAATGCGCTAAGGAGTGCGCTTATGATCAACGTAGCAAGACTGGA
The DNA here is from genome assembly GCA_002434915.1 of Proteobacteria bacterium UBA6522. GTDB lineage: Bacteria > Pseudomonadota > Gammaproteobacteria > Steroidobacterales > Rariloculaceae > UBA6522. Next base: position 21,643 of record DJLG01000177.1, on the reverse strand, counting down.
TAGTCTTGGTCGTGCCATCCATGTTTTAGCTAAGAGCGTGGCGAGAGGCTGAAGTGTCCCAGTAGTTTCAAGTCCTTTGCCTAGGATCATTAAAGCGCATATTGTGATAAGTGCTTCATGTCCAAACCCAGAGAGGAATTCGATCGGAGATAAGGTATCGCCATTAGCTGAGTAGGGAAATAACTCAAAAGTCAGAACGAGGATTACTAGAATAATAAGCCCAGAAGCTTCTAAGCGTAGCCGATCTCTTGTGAATAGGTAAAAAGCAAACCCCGTTAGTAGAAGAACGAAAATGCCATGGCTATTGGGTAAATCGGGCACTAATATCTCATTTTGTATTTGCTCTATAACCCCCTAAATAACATGGTGTTTCAACTGTCGCCAACTCAGATAGACTAAAATTGAGGTCTTACTTGTCCCACCACATAGAAATAACGCATTAATGCTTCGATATCCCGCGAATGAAGACGTTACGCTTGAAAGTTATTTCGGCGTGTTTCGCTATAGTCGCCGAGCTATCCAGCTCGTTTGGTCTACTCATAGAGGCTTAACAATAGCGCTCGCTCTATTCACAGTGACCGCTGGAGTCCTTCCTGCTGCCGTTGCTTATGTAGGTAAGTTGATAGTGGATGGTGTAGTTAGCGAAATAGTTACAGTTCAAGACGGTGGTTCAGCAGAATATTCTTTGGTTTTTGCCTGGGTGATTGTGGAGGGTCTCCTAGTGGCCGGCCTAGCTGGTGTTCAGCGTGCAATAGGTTTCTGCCAGGCGCTACTTCGCGTTCTTCTTAGTCAACGAGTCAATATTTTAATTCTTGAAAAGGCTTTAACGCTTGATTTAGCTCAATTTGAGGATTCCGAATTTTATGACAAGCTCAACAGAGCTCGTCAGGAAGCTTCAAGTCGACCACTTAGTCTAGTTAATCGAACCTTTGGGCTTGCACAGCATGGTATATCACTGGCAAGTTTTGGTGGCCTTTTACTGCAATTCTCACCTTGGGCAGTATTGATACTGATTGCCGCAGGTATTCCAGCCTTTGCGGCAGAAACTGCTTTTTCTGGTGAGCGATTCCGAGTATTTCGTCGCCGGTCTCCTGAGAGAAGAATGTTGTTGTATTTGGAGATGGTGCTAGCTCGTGAGGATCATGCAAAGGAAGTGAAACTATTCTCGCTCGGCCGAGAACTCATGAGCAGATATAGGAACATTTTTGGAGTTTTATATGAAGAGGATCGTAAGCTTGCTATCCGGCGAGATGGGTGGGGTTTTGCACTTAGTCTTTTTGGTAATGTTGCTTTTTATAGCACCTATGCATGGATTGCCGTATCGACGATTCAAGGTTCAATAAGTCTCGGCGAGATGACAATGTATCTTCTTGTTTTTAAACAAGGGCAGTCATCTGTTTCTTCTATGTTGACATCAATTGGTGGTATGTATGAGGACAATCTGTATTTATCTAATCTTTATGAATACCTTGAGGAAGAAACACCGCAAGGCCATGGAATAAGTACGACAGGACCTGATCCTTCTGCTGGTTTGACTTTTGATAACGTGAGTTTCACCTACCCTGGTGGATCGCATTCTGCGGTTCGCAATGTCAGTTTTTCTATAAGGCCTGGTCAAAGCGTGGCAATTGTTGGGTTAAATGGATCTGGGAAGACTACTTTAATTAAGCTTATGGCAGGGCTTTATCCGCCGGATAGTGGCTCCATTTACTATCAAGGTATGGAACTGTCGCAATGGAATCTTGCCGAGTTAAGAAAATCGATAGGGGTTATTTTTCAGGACTTTAATCGTTATCAGTTACCCGTAGGTGAAAACATAGGTGTAGGTGACGTTGGTCATCTTTGGGAAGATGAGAGGTGGATTGATGCCGCTACCAAAGGAAAAGCAGCAAAATTTATTGATAAATTACCGGAAGGTTATCAAACCCCATTAGGCCGTTGGTTTAATAAAGGACAAGAGTTATCTGGTGGTGAGTGGCAGCGTGTCGCCTTATCACGAGCCTTTATGAGAACCGGCGCCGATATACTTGTTCTTGATGAGCCCACAGCCTCAATGGATTCTCAGACAGAGTCTGAGATATTTGACGATTTTCAGTCCCTAACAGCTGATAAGATAGCAATTCTTATTTCCCATAGATTTTCAACTGTTCGTAGGGCAGAGCTGATAATGGTTATGGATCAAGGCGAAATCATTGAGAGAGGGAGCCATGGAGAACTGCTTGCAATGGGAGGTCAATATGCACGTCTTTTTGAGCTTCAGGCGCGTGGTTACAGGTAGTGTAGTAAGGTACTATTTCTTCCGACGGTAAGTCTTCTAATGTCATCTTCCAAATTAAAAAAAGTTCGCCGCGAGGAAATCTTCTTTGCTGAAAAAGATCAGGCCCTGAAGGCCGATGTCCGTCGACTTGGAGAGTTGGTTGGAGAGTTAGTAAAAGAGCAGGGAGGGGAGGCTCTTTTTGACTTGGTGGAGGAAGCACGCAGAATTTCTATAGCTCACAGAGAAGGCAGTGTTGACGAACTTGAAAAGTTGCAAGCCTTACTTTCAGCATTAGAGCCTGGTACAGCAAGGGATTTTATACGTGCATTTTCGACTTATTTTCAAATGGTCAACATGGCCGAGAAGGTTCATCGCATTAGAAGGCGACGAGCTTATCTGAGAGATTCTATAAAGCATCAGCCTCTTGGTTTTTTAGATATATTGAAGCAGTTGAAAGAGTCTGGTCTTGAAGCTCCAGATATAGAAGATGCTCTAGCACAGATATCTGTTGAGCCAGTTTTTACTGCCCACCCTACCGAGGCCAGCCGCCGGACCCTGCTTCGTAAACAGCAGAATATTGCTCGCCATTTAGTTGCAATGCTCGATCCCTATCTAACACCTCAGGAAGAGCAAGAAGTGTTAGGTCGAATACTTCATGAAATGACATCCGGCTGGCAAACTGAAGAGCATCCACAGGCATATATGCGTGTTGCCGATGAAGCTGAACATGCTCTATTCTTTTTGACTGACGTCTTATGCCGAATTATCCCAGTCTTCTATGAAGGCCTTGAAGATGCTGTGAAATCGGTTTTTCCTGATCAAAGCATAAGGATTCCTTCCTCTAACTTAATCAAGTTTGGGTCATGGGTTGGCGGCGATATGGACGGTAATCCAAATGTCACGGCAAAGAATATTCGCGAGACACTTACGCGTCAAAGAGCTTTGGTTTTAAACCTTTATTACAACGAATGTATAGCCCTTTCACAAAAGCTGAGTCAAAGTAAGGGTCGAATAAACATTAATGACGCATTGCATAGTCAAATTGAAGTCTATGCTAGTCATTTTCCAGAGGCATCGAGCTCTATACCTGAAAGACACCGGGAGATGCCTTACCGAGTTTTTTTTAGGCTCGCGGCGGCACGACTGCAAGCCACTTATGACGATAGTGCTTTTCCCTATGAGTCACCAGATGAGTTTATTCAAGATATCGTGCTTATTGAAGATAGCTTGCGAGCGAATAAGGGGCGTAATGCGGGCTTATTTTCAGTAAAAAGACTTCGTCGTCGTGCGGAGACATTTGGGTTTCATATTGCAACCTTGGATCTTCGGCAGAACGCCGTTGTACATCGTGGTGTTATAAGCGAGGGTTTGAAGGAGCGCGGTTGGCATGAAAGTAGTGTTGAAGTACGCACCGAACGTTTAAAAGAGGCGCTCGAGAGAAGAGAGTCAGCCATAGGCTCTCTCTCTTCAGGAGCGCGAAAAACACTTTCAGTATTTAAGGCGATCTCGCACTGTAGGCGAAAATACGGTATCAACTCTATAGGACCCTATATTGTCAGCATGGCCCATGGTCCAGATGATATTTTATCTGTATTACTTTTAGCGAAATGGGGTGATTTGGGACCAAAGGGTGCGCCAGTACCTCTAGATGTTGTGCCATTGTTTGAAACAATCGAAGATCTCGAAAATTCTTCAGTAATTATGGAGAGCTTGCTTTCTGATGAGATTTACCGATCACATCTTGAGCATAGGGGTAATCATCAGATGGTCATGATCGGGCATTCAGATAGTAATAAGGACGATGGACCTGCTGCTGCGCGCTGGACATTGCATAACGCACAAAAATCATTAGCAGACATTACTAACAAATTTAATGTTCGTTTGACCTTATTCCATGGTCGTGGGGGAACTGTGAGTCGGGGAGGTGGGCATTTACATGAGGCAATTCTCGCGTCGCCACCTGGCGCTATCATGGGCCGTCTTCGTATGACGGAACAAGGCGATGTTATTAATGCAAAATATGGCCTCAAAACAATCGCTATGCGATCTCTTGAACAGACAGTAGCATCAGTCCTATTTGTTACTGCCCGACATGATAAGCCTTACCAAGCCACTGAAAATTGGCGCGAAATTATGGGCGAAATTTCGGAGGTAAGTCGCCAAGCATATAAGAATATGATCTATGATCAGGAGAAGTTCCCAGATTATTTCCGAAGAGCTACACCGATTGATGTAATAGAAAAATTGGGGATCGGATCTCGTCCTGGTTTGAGAATGGATGATGAGCGGCTTTCTGAGTTACGCGCAATTCCTTGGGCGTTTGCATGGACGCAGAACAGATTGATTTTGCCCGGTTGGTTTGGTCTTGGGACAGGACTCCACCATGCTTGCGAGAAATTTGGCGCAGATGAGCTTAAGCAGATGCTAGTAGAATGGCCATTCTTCAAAGTTCTTATTTTAGATGCAGAGGTTGTATTAGGTAAGGTTGATATCGCAATAGCTGAAAGATATTCAAAACTTGCAGGGCCTTTGCATAATGAATTTTTTCCGCTGATACGTGCAGAGCATGATCTTTGTGTTGATTTAATTCTTAAAATAACAAGTCAGTCAGAGATTCTAGAAAAAGATGACACATTACGAAGAGCGATAAGGCTTCGTAATCCATATGTTGACCCTATGAGCCTCATACAGGTAGACCTTCTTAAGCGTTGGAGAGATGGTGAGAGCAAAGACGACTCTGTATTGCAGGCATTGATGGCCAGTATTAATGGTATTGCTCATGGAATGCAAAATACCGGCTAGTTAGATAGCAATTATTTGGATTTTTCCTTGGGTGGGCGAAGCCAACTAATAGTTCGTTCTTGTATTTCATCTTCTTTTACACTGGACTCGGAGATACAGCGACCGCTTATAGATATGCCAGCCTGATGCACGCTTTTTGGGTCTCCCGAAATAAGGGGATGCCATTTTGCAAGACCTCGACCTTCTGAGATACGTCGATAAGCGCATGTCGTTGGCATCCAAGCTAGGGATTCAAGATTGTCAGGTGTTAGTACTATGCAGTCTGGAACAAATTCGAGCCGGGATTCATAGTGCGTGCATCGACAATCCTTTATATGTAGTAACCGGCAGGCAACATCGGTGTAGTGAACCTCATTCGTCTCCTCATCCTCAAGCTTATGAAGACAGCAACGCCCACAGCCATCGCAGAGCGATTCCCATTCAGAAGCATTCATTTGGGCCAGGGACTTTGACTCCCAAAAGGGTTTATTCATTTAGTTGTTATTCCTTATAAAGGCGATTTAGTCATAAATTAATAGTGTAAGCTTCTCAGTCATGTCCAGTCAGATGAAAGCCGCATTTCTTGATTTTTCCTCTCTCGGCTCTGGTGTGGATACAACCCTTTTAGACAAGTTATTACAGATCAACTATCACGGCCATTCAAATAAGGATGAATTGTTACAGCGACTGTATGGTAAGCAGATTGCTATGTTAAATAAATTGGTTTTAGACAAAGAAACCATAATGGCTTGTAAGGACTTAGAATTAATCGTACTAGCAGCTACTGGTACAGATAATATAGATTTGGAAGCTGCTAGGGAGAGAGGAATAGCCGTTTCAAATATTCGAGGCTACTGTACGGCAAGCGTTGTTCAGCATGTCATGTCACTTATCCTTGGGCTAACAAGGCATATAAGAGGATGTCCGACACCATCTTCGGGTAAAGCTTGGGAGGATACTGAGACGCGAGCTCTTGCTGAATACCCAATCCGGGAATTGACGGGTAAGACGATTGGAATCATAGGCTATGGTAATTTAGGTTCTGCCGTTGCAGAGGCAGCAAAATGCTTTGGCATGGAAGTGCTTGTTGCAGACCGAATAAAGATTCATGAAGATGGTCTTCGAGAAGGAAGGACAACCTTGCACAGAGTGCTAAAGGACGCTGATATTATTAGTCTACACTGTCCACTTACTCCGACAACTCGTCATCTCATCGGAGTAGAAGAGCTCAATATGATGAAATCGGATGCTCTATTAATAAATACAGCCCGTGGTGGATTAATCGATAGCCAGGCATTAGTAAGCGCTTTGGATTCTGGGTTCATAGGAGGTGCTGGCATAGATGTTCTATCTAAAGAGCCTCCTGAGGATGATGAACCCCTACTAAGATCTGATATTCAAAATTTAATAATGACGCCACATATTGCATGGTCATCAAAAGAGTCACGACAACGCGCATTGGACCAAATGGCAGAAAATATTGCGGACTATCTGGCTGGCGGAAAACTTAGAAGGGTTGTCTAAACATAAATTAATAAAAAATTAGTTATTTATTACAGTGTTTGATCATTAACATTATTAACGATACTTCCTGCGGCCATTTCAAGTACACGGTCACAGCGTGCTGCGGCAGTGAGGTCGTGGGTAACTAGTACAAGGGTAGTATTAGCGGCAGCATTTAATTGGAATAATAAATTTAAAATAAGCTCGCCTGATTTATTGTCTAAATTTCCAGTAGGCTCATCTGCAAAAAGTAGTGATGGAGTTGTAACAAAAGCCCTAGCTATAGCAACTCTTTGCTTCTCACCTCCGGATAGTTGGCGAGGGTAGTGATGCATACGTGAGTTAAGACCTACTTGCTCCAATGCTTCTTGTGCAAGACTCATAGCTTCCATCGTGCCACTTAATTCTAGTGGTAAAAGCACATTTTCAAGTGCCGTTAATGAAGAAAGCAAATGAAATGATTGAAAAATAAATCCCACCTGATGGTTCCTAAGTAGCGCTCGACCATCCTCATCCATAGTTGAGAGCTCTACCCCGTTTAACCAAACTTTGCCTGATGTTGGCTCATCAAGACCAGCAAGAAGGGCCAGCAAGGTAGACTTCCCGGCTCCGGATGGCCCAACTATTGCAGCAGTCTCACCACAATTTATTTGAAAGGAAGCCTCATTGAGGATGGTCAGTTCCCCCTCTGGGCTGGTAACCTTTTTAGTCAGATTTTTTGCGGCAAGTATGGATTTAGGCTCTGTCATGTTTTTTAGATTTATTTCTTACACTCGAATTTTAGTTACACCGACAATCTCGGCATGTATCGCGTTTATTTTTATTCCTCAGAATGTCTTAGCTGAGCAGACAATAATTGTCATCGGAGATTCTTTAAGCAGTGGTTATGGACTGCGTATTGAATCATCCTGGGTCACAATGCTACAGGAACGAATGACAGCAGAAGGTTACGGATATGAAATAATAAATGCCAGCGTTCCAGGTGATACAAGTTCTGGAGGGTTAGCGCGGTTACCGGGTCTATTAGATAGTTATAGCCCCGTAATAGTTATCATCGAGCTTGGTGGTAATGATGGATTGCGTGGGCAATCAGTGGAGCAATTACGTGAAAATTTGCGCGCCATGCTTAGGCTTACCGAGGCTCAAGGTGCGATGCCAATTCTTACTGGCATACAGATTCCACCTAACTATGGGGCTTTATACACCAGTCAGTTTGCCAAGACATACCCAGAACTTTCTGAAGAGTTTAGCGTGCCACTAGTAGAGTTTTTAATGAAGGGTGTCGCATTAAACTCAGAATTGATGCAGTCCGATGGTATTCACCCAAATGAAAGTGGCAATCGCGTTATGATGGAAAACGTCTGGACGATCTTGGTAAATTTTCTCTAGCAATGCACTTCCCTAAAATAATATTAATGTTACCTGCTAAATACATGCGTCTAGCTTGTTTTTATGGATGAACTTCGGCCTTGGCTAAGATCCTATCCAAACGGTGTGCCAGCCGAGATAAACCCTGATGAGTTTAATTCTTTAAAGGAATTGCTTGAAGATAGTTTCCAGAAAAATTCAGGTCTTACTGCTTTTTCTAATAGTGGTGTGGCAATGCGATTCGAGGAGATTGATCAGTTAAGCCGCCATTTTGCCACGTATCTTCAGTCGGATACCGATCTTCAGCCAGGAGACAGGGTTGCGATAATGCTACCTAATCTTCTTCAGTATCCCATAGTCACATTTGGCATATTGAGAGCGGGAATGGTTGTAGTAAATGTAAATCCACTTTACACGGCTCGGGAATTGGAGCATCAACTTAGCGATAGTGGCGCTAAAGTAATTGTTGTTTTAGAAAATTTTGCTGCTGTATTGCAGAGCGTATTATCAAAGGTAAAACTAGAAAAAGTTATTGTCACAGCGGTGGGAGACCATTTCCCAATTTTCAAACGAGCTATGACAAATTTATTCGTAAGATATATAAAAAAACTTGTACCTAGCTGGAAAATAGAGATAGCTGAGAGTTATCTAAAAGCAATCACCAAGGGTAAAAATTCCTCCTATAAAGATATAACTATTTGTAGTAAAAGTGCTGCATTCCTCCAATACACTGGAGGCACTACCGGAACCCCTAAGGGAGCGATTCTTACGCATAGAAATATGGTAAGCAATGTTTTACAAGCCGCTGCATGGGCAAAACCTTTTCTAAATGGTCGTGGTGATTTAGTTGTTACGCCATTACCGCTTTACCATGTATTTTCTTTAACCGCTAATTTACTTTGTTTTATATATCTTGGCGGACATAACCTCTTAGTAACTAACCCTCGTGATATAAGAAGTTTGATTAGAGAACTAAGGCGTCAACCATTTACATATCTCACGGGGGTCAATACTTTATTCAATGCCCTTTTAAACTACCCAGGATTTTCACGAATTAATTTTAGTAAACACAAAGCAACAATGGGCGGAGGAATGGCGGTTCAGGCAAGCATTGCGGAGGAATGGCAGGCTATAACAGGCAGACCATTAGCTCAAGGCTATGGCCTTACTGAAGCTTCACCGATTGTGAGTGCTACCCCATTAGATATGTTTGAGTTTAATGGCTCAGTTGGATTGCCACTGCCATCTACAGAAGTAATAATTTGCGATGAAGCCGGGACGGCTATGAATCTAGGTAAGGTGGGTGAAATACATATTCGTGGTCCCCAGGTTATGAGTGGATACTGGAAAAACCCTAAAGCAACAACAGATATTTTATCTGATGAAGGATGGCTCAAAACTGGCGATATTGGTCGAATAGATGAGCATGGATTTTTATATATTGAGGATCGTAAAAAAGACCTAATACTAGTATCAGGATTTAACGTATACCCAAATGAAATAGAGGATGTGGTTGTTGCACATCCAGAAGTTATAGAAGCAGCTGCAGTGGGTATTCCTGATGAACACTCAGGTGAGACTGTACGATTATTTGTGGTTAGAAAAACCCCACTGCTTAAAAAAGAACGGCTGATGGAGTATTGTCGTAAGAATCTAACAGGTTATAAAAGACCTCGAGACATAGTTTTCATGGATAAACTGCCAAAAAATAATATTGGAAAAATTCTTAGACGAGAATTACGAGAATAATGGATAAGCCTATAAATGTTTTGGGTGAGACGTTAGAAAGTTGCTGTGAGAATCCGCTAACTGGTTTCTTCCGTGATGGCTGTTGTAACACGAGCGACGATGATTTTGGGTCACATACCGTGTGTGTTCAGGTAACCGGAGAGTTCCTAGAATTTTCCAGATTCAGAGGAAATGATTTGACCACATCAAAACCTGAATTCGGCTTTCCAGGTTTAAAACCAGGCGACTGTTGGTGCCTGTGTGCGGCTCGGTGGCTTGAGGCCCAACAACATGGTATGGCACCTCGCGTGATGCTACGTGGATCGCATATCCGTGCGCTTGAGATTGTTCCACTAGAAATTTTAAAAGAGTATGCGGCAGATCTAAATTGACTGGGTTAATCAAGTCATTTTCTGACAGCTAAGCCAATATCTTTATTTGTATGTATTAGATGGCAGCGGCAATTTCTGCTTGTATAGTTTCTGCCATACTTTTTGGGTCTATGGCATTACGGATCGGACGCCCAACAACTATATAATTTGTGCCATCCTCAAAAGCACTTTTTGGGGTCACAATGCGTTTCTGATCATCAATGACAGAAGAATCAGCTGGTCGGATGCCTGGGGTTACGATTGTTGCCTCATTTCCTAGTGTTTGTCGAAGAGTTTGTACTTCAAGTCCGGATGCTATTACTCCATCGCAGCCACTAGATATAGCGAGTTTTGCGCGTTCAAGTACTAAATCCTCTACATCTAACCCAATGCCCATTTGCTTTAAATCCTCGTTATCCATACTTGTTAGTACTGTTACCGCAAGTATTTGAAGGTCTCCCTTTTCTGAAGCAGCTGCTTCCATAATAGATTTGTCGCCGTGTACGGTAAGGAAAGTAGCTCCTGTGTCACGCAACTGTCTTACAGCAGCTGAGACTGTAGCTGGGACGTCATAAAGTTTTAGGTCAGCAAAAACACTTTTACCTTGATTGGTTAACCAGTTCAATAGGTCAAAATAGTCCCTAGTTGTAGCAAGCTCGAGACCAATTTTATAAAATTCTACGGTACTTCCGAGTTTGTCTACGAGGGATTTTGCCTCATAAATATTAGGCACATCCAATGCAACAATGAGGCGTTGGTTTGGGGGGATATAAAAGTCTGAGGTTTTATCTAATGACACTCGTACATTCTAGCAGAGCCACAGATAGAGTAGCGTGTATTTAGCATTTGTATTATTGCTTTCCAGATTATTTTTTTAAGTCCTCATAAAACTGCAATGCAAAACGATCTGTCATGCCTGCCACATAGTCAGCAACAATTCGTGCTGAACCATTTAGTCCTATTTCTTTATGTGCCTGATTGGCGCTAAGTGCATGTTCAAGTGGCATGAGCTTATGGTTTTCTAGTAGTGATAAAAAAAGCGTTGATACGATCTCATGTGCTTGACTAGTCATCTCGCGAACTTTTGGATGACTATAAAGATTTTCTCTAAGAAATAGCTTTAGAGTTTTTTGAGATTCTATAAACGACTCGCTAAAATTAATTAATGGATATTTGTATTGGCGAATCATATCAATACTTTCTGGTTTGAATTCCCGGATATTGCACATACTAGTCTCAATCAGGTCTGTAACTAGGCTAGCAATCATCCTTCGAATTACTTCCTTCGATTGTTGGCGTTCAGTAAGTTTCGGGTATTGTTTTTTGGTTATTATTAGTTGCTCAGAAAAAAAACTCATTCCAACTAGATCGCTGATTTTAATTAATCCAGATCTTAAGCCATCATCTACATCGTGATTGTTATATGCAATTTGATCTGCAATATTAGTAATCTGAGCCTCTAGGCTAGGCTGATGTCTTTTTATGAAACGTTGTCCAAGCTCGCCAAGAATTCGGGCATTTTTCAAAGAGCAATGCTTCAATATTCCTTCACGTGCTTCAAACGTTAGATTAAGACCTGGGAACTGGGGATACCTGTCTTCTAATTGATCGACGACCCTTAGTGATTGTAAATTATGTTCAAACCCACCGTAGTCCCTCATGCATTCATTAAGAGCATCCTGACCAGCATGTCCAAATGGAGTATGACCAAGATCATGAGCAAGACTGATTGCCTCAACTAGGTCCTCATTGAGATTCATTGCTCGAGCAACCGTTCTAGCGATTTGTGCTACCTCGAGAGAGTGAGTTAAACGAGTCCGATAGAGGTCTCCTTCGTGGTTCACAAAAACTTGAGTTTTATAGACTAGTCGTCGGAACGCTGCTGAATGAATAATACGGTCACGGTCACGCTGAAATTCCGTCCGGTAGTCAGAGTTGTCTTCAGGGTGGAGGCGTCCACGGGAATTGTTCGGAGTTGCAGCATAATTAGCTAATGATTCTGGCACGTATCACACAGAGCTATCAATGGATTGAGTTTGAATAATTTTTTTTATAACTCTTTCATCTGGACTTGATACGACGACGGCGTTACCAAGATCCTCAAGCAATACCATTCGGATTCCGCTGGTATTAGCTTTTTTGTCCATCCTCATTAATTTTAACAAGGCATCAGGTTCTATTTTGGAGTCTCTTACCGGTAAACCAGCTTGCTTCAGCAAAGATCGAATTCTTTCGCAATCGTCAGTTTTTATCATGCCAAGTTCTCTTGAGGTTTCCGCAGCTAAATTAATTCCTATAGAAACCGCCTCTCCATGTAGCCATTCTCCATAACCCATTAGTGATTCAAGTGCATGGCCAAAGGTGTGTCCAAGATTAAGCAGTGCCCTGGCGCCCTGTTCAAATTCATCCTTGGAAACTATATCGGCCTTGATTTCGCAACTTCGACTAACTATATGAGTTAGTGCACTTGAATCTTGAGTAAGTACCTCTTTAATGTTGTTTTCCAGCCAGTTAAAAAAGGTGCTGTCTAAAATTAGGCCATGTTTGATAACTTCGGCTAGACCCGCAGAAAACTCCCTTGTCGGAAGTGTTTTAAGGGTATTTGTATCGGCAAGTACGCAGCTTGGCTGATGGAATGCGCCTATCATATTTTTTGCTTTGGGGTGATTAACAGCCGTTTTCCCTCCCACGGAGGAGTCCACCTGTGCTAGTAGTGTGGTCGGTATCTGCGCAAATTTTATGCCACGCTGATAAGATGCTGCGGCAAAGCCTGTAAGGTCTCCTATCACTCCTCCTCCAAGAGCGACGAGGTAGGCGTCACGGTGAAACCCTTGTTCAACCAATTTGTCGAGTATCTTTGCCAAAGAAGCAAGGGTTTTTTCTGACTCTCCATCTGGCAGTACAAGGCTATGTTGTTGTTTTGCAGATAGCGCATCTTCAAAAGCATTCAAATAAAGGGGCGCGACAACCTCATTTGTGACTATTAATACCTGAGTTGCAGGTATTGAGTGGCGTAGTAATTCTTGATCACCTATAAGCCCAGGGCCAATATGAATTGGGTAGCTTCTTTCGCCTAATGCAACTTGAATTGTATCCATCTTAGATATGTTCCCGGGGGCATTATTATTTCAATGGTTTTACGGTTTGTTCTAAAAGCTTTTTCTTTATCTCATTTACAACTACAGCTAGTCGTTTTTTTTCCGTATTTACAGAAAAATGTGCAACTTGCTCATATAGCGGTCCACGAGATGCCATCAGGCGAGTCAGGACAGCTTCAGGGTTTTTACCTACAAGAAGTGGGCGTGTTTTCGATTTTTGGGTGCGTAAAAGCTGCTGCTTCACACTAGTCTCTAGGTATACAACTATGCCATTAGTGTTTAGCAGTTGCCGATTCTTAGCATCCAATATGGAACCACCACCGGTAGCGAGGACTAAGTTTTCCATTTGAGTGAGATTGGAAATTATAGCTTTCTCGCGTTCTCGAAATAAGCTTTCACCTTCCTTTTCAAAAATAAATCTAATGTCTACGCCTGTGCATTTTTCAATTTCTTCATCGCTATCAATAAAGTCCATGCCTAGTTCGCGCGCGAGCTGGCGGCCGACAGAAGTTTTTCCGGAACCCATTGCTCCCACAAGAAATACGTTGTGAGCCTTAGTCATTGAAGTGCCTTAAATCGATTCCGATGTCTGAGTCTAGTCTACATAATATAAAAGGCTACCCTAATAATAGAGCTTATTATCTAAATTCTAGCTAGAATATGGCTACAGGGTAGTAAAATACTCCTTTAAAGATGGGCGCTTACAGTAAAATTTTATTGAGTTTCGGGACCTTTATGGTCACCACATGCCTTTGCATTGGTGCTTTGCTTTCGGGCGGGTATTTTTATGTAGCCCCTAGTTTGCCCCAAGCCAATGAGCTGCGAGACGTTCGCCCACAAACTCCCCTATCAGTCTATAGTCGAGATGGCCGTTTGATTAGCCAGTTTGGCGCGAAACGTTCACCGCTTCAGTATGAGGATATTCCACAGGTAATGGTGCAGGCAGTGCTTGCCGCAGAGGATGATCGATTTTTTGAGCATCCAGGTATCGATTATCAGGGCATACTTCGAGCAATGACATATTTTGTTCTTAGCGCAGGTGATAGTAGGCAAGGTGGTAGTACCATCACACAGCAGATTGCTCGTCAAAGGCACCTCACACGTGATAGAACCTTGGTACGAAAGTTTAAGGAATGGGTTCTAGCATTACGAATAGAAAGGGAATTTAGCAAAAAAGAGATTCTTGAAATTTACCTTAACACCACATTTCTTGGACAAAACTCTTATGGTGTTGCGGCAGCGGCTCAATCTTATTTTGGTAAACCGCTAGATGAAATTACACTATCGGAAGCCGCTATTCTTGCGGGTATACCTGCGGCACCTTCCCTCTATAACCCTGTAAGGAATGCGGATGTAGCTGCACAAAGGCGCAACTATGTTTTAGGGCGAATGCAAGAGCTTAACTTTATTACGCAGGCTGAATATCAGGCAGCTTTGGGTGTTCTGGTAGAAAGTCGTTTGTATGACCGCGCACAAGAGCTTGATGCTCCTTATGTTGCTGCTAGAGCTTACAGAGAGGCAATAAGAAGATTCGGTGAAGAAGCTGCCACAGATTCTGGACTCAAAATCAAAACTACAATTGATTCACGCTTACAAAGGGCCTCTAACATGGCGCTTAATAAGGCGTTGATAGGGTATGACAAGCGTCATGGATATAGGGGTCCTTTATTCAATGATGACTGGCTTGAATCAGATTGGGATGAGTTGCTTACAGAAAAAATCAAGGAGTTTCCCTCCGCTCCTGGCTTTTTCCCAGGGTTGGTAGTCAGTGTTGATGAAATAGTGACCGTAGAACAGCAATTAGCAGTATTGTCGGCAGGGGAACATATTGATACTGAACTTATGATTAATGCGGTAGAGGAGACCCCTAACGAAGCGGAAGATTTAACGTCAATTTTTGAGGCAAAAGTCTACTTTACTGATCGTGGAACAATACCTTTAGATATTAATGCGGTTGCATGGGCGTCTCCTTATATTAATCAGAATCGAAAAGGCGCATCTCCTAAGACGGTAGCTGATGTTCTAAAAGCTGGTGATGTCGCGTTATTTGAAATATCAGAGACTGGTGATATACGCCTTGCACAGGTTCCTGATGTTCAGGGTGCACTGATTTCTATAGATCCACAGGATGGCGCTATTACAGCACTCACTGGTGGTTTTAACTTTTATGACGAGAAAAAAAATGGCAAATTCAATCGTGCCATGGACGCAGACCGCCAACCTGGGTCTGCTTTTAAGCCTTTCATTTATTCCGCTGCTCTTGAACGTGGATTTACGGCAGCAAGTATCATTAATGATGCGCCGATTGTGGAGCAAAGTTCTGAGCTAGAAACATTTTGGCGTCCTGAGAACTATTCAGGTGAGATTAATGGTCCAACTCGTTTAAGGGAAGCGCTTATCAAATCCTTGAATTTGGTATCAATCAGGATACTCAGAAGTCCTGATCTAGTAACAGGGATTTCCCATACAGTTGAGCATTTAAAGGGTTTTGGTTTTGATCAAACAGCGTTGCCGAGAAACAACACACTAGCTTTAGGTTCAGGTGGTGTCGCACCGCTTGATATAGTCCAAGGCTATGCAACTTTTGCTAACGGTGGTTACAGTGTTGCTCCCTATATAATTGAAACAATAGAAGATGAAAATGGACAGGTGCTTTATAGAGCAAACCCTGATTTAGCGTGCTCGAACTGCGCTAATAGCGAAGATATGGACCCTCTACTGATTGAGACATCTTCTGACCTTTATTCTAGTGAAAACCATACGGAAAGAACTATCTCCGCACAAAACGCTTATCTTATAAATGACATGTTGCAGGATAATGTCCGTCGCGGAACCGGAAGACGTGCCTATCGTGAGCTTGGTCGGACTGATCTAAGTGGCAAGACTGGGACAACTAATGATTCTAGCGATGTTTGGTTTGCAGGGTATAACGGTGACATTGTAACAGCGGCTTGGATTGGGTTTGATCAGGTTAAACCATTAGGAACACGTGAAACAGGTGCATCAACAGCGCTCCCAATGTGGATCGATTTTATGCGAGAAGCTCTTGATGAATCTCGTTTAAACACGATGCTTCGGCCAACAGGAATTATTGATGTGCGTATAAACCCAAAGACAGGGCTTGTTGCTGATACTACCGAAAATAGTATATTTGAAAAATTCAGAATAGGCTTTGCACCGCAGTCTGAATCAGATAGGGCTAATCTTTCCGACCGTACGATTGTAAAAACTTATTCTGATGCAATTCATGAAAACTTAACGAAACCAGAGCCTATATTCTAAGTATCTGGCCGGATAAAATTCCGGCTAATTGGGGAATATCACTATGTCTAAGCTAGGGCTTAGCATTATCGAATTACGTGAAAGATTAGCGCAGGAAGCAGCTAGACTCGTTAACGAACATGGCATACAAGACTATGGTTTAGCTAAGCGTAAGGCAGCGCGTCGATTTGGAATTCGAGAAGCGGGGGCACTTCCAAGCAATGCTGAAATTGAAGATTGTGTAAGGGAGTGGCATAGAATTTTTGAACCGGATGA
>DJLG01000177.1:0-4612 GCA_002434915.1 Proteobacteria bacterium UBA6522 | reverse complement strand
TTTTGAGACAAGATTGGCAGGTTCTGTATTAACTGGAGTTATTACCGCAAACTCATTTATCGAGCTTCACTTGTTTTCTGATGCTCCAGAAAACGTTGCCATGAAACTAGAAGAGCATGGTATTGCCTATCGCAATTGCCAACGTCGCTACCGTTATGACAGCCGATGTACTTCGTTAATTCCAGGGTTTCGATTTACCTATCGAGGCGAACGTATCGATGCCCTAGTTTTCCCTGAGAAAGGTTTGCGTCAAGCTCCTATGAGCCCCATTGACCAACGCCCAATACGTCGAGCACATGCAGGTAAGATACTTAAACTTTTAAGTAGTCAGGCAGAACATGAACTGGCCCAGAAAGCTAACGATTAGTGATGGGTATATAGTTTCGTTCGGCTGGGCCTATATAGCGCTGGCGTGGTCTGCCAATGCGTGTTTCTGGGTCTCTCACCATTTCACGCCATTGAGCGACCCATCCAACCGTTCGGGCAATAGCAAACATCACTGTAAACATGGATTTTGGTATGCCCAAAGCTTGGTAGATGATGCCTGAATAGAAATCAACATTTGGATAAAGGTTCTTTTCAATGAAATAAGAATCTTTTAATGCGATTTGCTCGAGTTCCAATGCCAGCTCAAATAATGGTGTGTCTTGTTCACGGCCTAGCTTCTCAAGTACGCGATGACACATTTTTCGAATTATTGTTGCTCTTGGGTCATGATTCTTATAGACACGATGCCCAAAACCCATTAATCGAAAGGGGTCATTTTTATCTTTTGCCTTAGCAACATATTGCGTAATATTTTCCGAACTACCAACTTCCTCAAGCATATTGATCACGGCCTCATTCGCACCACCATGGGCAGGACCCCAGAGTGCTGAGATGCCAGCAGAAATAGCAGAGTACGGGTTTGTGCCGGAGCTTCCAGCCAACCTTACAGTTGAAGTGCTGCAATTTTGTTCATGGTCAGCATGCAGTATGAATAAAAGGTTTAGTGCTTCTGCGGCTATCGGATCAACCTCATAGGATCCTGTTGGCACAGAAAAAAGCATATGCAGCAAATTGCTACAGTAATCTAATTCATTTTTAGGGTAAACGAAGGGTTGTTTAAGCGAGTGTTTAAAAGCAGCAGCTGCAATCGTTGGTATTTTTGCAATGATACGATGAGCAAATACATCTCTATGGGCTGCATCTTGAATATCTGTTGAGTCATGGTAGAACGCTGACATACAAGCAACGATTCCAGATACCATAGCCATTGGATGAGCATCATGATCAAAGCCATTAAAGAATCGAAGAAATGATTCATTTAACATGGTGTGGTTACGGATGGACTGATCGAATCCTGTTAATTCTTCTTGTGTAGGAAGTTCTCCATACATGAGCAAATATGCAACCTCGATATATGTCGAGTGTGCTGCTAATTGTTCAATTGGATAGCCCCGATACATGAGCACACCCTGCTCACCATCAATATAAGTAATGGTGCTAGAACAGCAGGCTGTTGCACCGAAGCCAGGGTCATAAGTGAATACACCTTGTTCCCGATATAACGCGGTTATATCAACAACACTTGGACCTAATACAGCGTCTTTGCGTTCTAGTCCGAGATCTTTCCCAGACTCTTGATTGGTTATTTTGAAAGTCTTCTCGTTCATACGTACAAAGTGACTCCCTTGTAATTTTTATTAAGCTGGCTTTTATCGGAATCATATCCAAAGCCACAACACGTATTGTTAAAACCGACTAGGGGCTTAGGTGGCAACAAAGAGGCTTATTATAGCAGTGCAGAGATAGCTCTGCGTTACCTAACGTTAACTTGGCTCTTATATGTATGCCTAAGTCGACTCAGTTTCTGATGAACGCCCATAACGTTGACGAAACTTATCAACTCGCCCACCACTATCGACAATCTTATGTTTTCCAGTGTAAAAAGGATGTGAGGCAGACGAGATTTCAACTGGATAATAAGGATAAGTTTTTCCATCTTCCCATTCTTTTGTTTCAGTTGTCTCCAACGTTGATCGTATTAGGAAGTACTTATCGATACCAGTGTCATGGAAAAGAACCTCGCGGTATTCAGGATGTATTTCGGGCTTCATATACGAATCTTCACTTAATGGGCGCGTGAGCATACTTCTCTCGCAGGCTCAAAACAAGCCATGATCCTAGCTTTTAATTAAGTTAAGCTTAATTTAGCAAATAAAAACCAAGTTTGACTAGAAATTATTTATCCACAAATACTGTGGATAACTTTGTGGAAGACTTGCTAAATTATGCTGCAAGCCCGTGTTACTAATGCTGTTTTTTACAAATTGACCAAAAAATGAACACATAAAAGATATCTATATAAAACATATGGTTACAAGCTAAAAAAGATTTTTTGCCCGAGAATTGCGCTGCAACATCCTTGATTGACTGAGACTAGTTGCTCGTTGTGCATAAAAAGACGCTTTAATATCTCATTACCATTAGCCATAGCTGGCGTTTGTAGATAGTAATCTTTGAATTTTAGCCAAAGCCTTTGCTCTATGACTGAGACGATTTTTCATTTCCGGTGGGAGCTCAGCCGCTGTGCACTTAAGCTTTGGAATCAGAAAGACTGGATCATACCCAAAGCCATATTCTCCTCTCGGTTCCTCAGTGATAACCCCAGACCAAGTGCCAATGCCAATTAATGGGGCTGGATCAGTTGGACTTTTTATTGCTATAACAACACAGTAAAAATGTGCTCCCCGGCGTGCTTTAGTTACATTTTCAAGCTCATTCAGCAACTTACAAACATTATCATTATCATTTGAACTATCCCCCGCAAAGCGTGCTGATCTAATACCAGGTTGTCCTAACAGTGCGTCGACAACTAATCCAGAATCGTCAGCGATTGCAGGCTGCCCAGTTTGTAAAGCAACATGCCTTGCTTTCTGAAGAGCGTTTTCTAAAAAAGTTGAACCAGTTTCTTCTACCGGATCTATATTGAAATCGCTTTGCGGTACTATTTTTAGACCAGATGGTGACAAGAGCTCCTCCACCTCTTTCAGCTTGCCAGGATTACCGCTTGCAAAAACCCAACTATTCACCATTATATTTTTTGGCCGATCGCTATATCTTGTTTTTCGACGAGCTCATCTATTCCTTTTGCCGCTAGATCTAGCAGTCGATCAAATTCACTTCTCTGGAATGCATGTCCTTCGGCGGTTCCCTGGACTTCGATGAACCCACCAGCTTCGTTCATGACTATGTTCATGTCGGTTTCGGCCTCGGAATCTTCATCATAGTCTAAATCAAGAACTGGTTGACCTTTATATATTCCAACAGATATCGCCGCTACTTTACCGTGTATAGGGTTATGCGCCAGTTGTCCCTCGTTAAGGAGCTTTTTAACTGAAAGAGCTAATGCAATATATCCTCCTGTTATCGAGGCTGTACGCGTACCACCATCAGCTTGTAATACATCGCAGTCAATTGTAATTGTTCGTTCTCCAAGAGCTACTCGATCTACTACGGCCCTTAAGCTTCGTCCTATTAGTCTCTGTATTTCAAGAGTTCGACCGTTTTGTTTGCCCCTTGCAGCCTCACGCTGATTCCTAGTATGGGTGGCGCGTGGAAGCATCCCATATTCGGCTGTTACCCATCCTTCACCTTTGCCTTTCAGGAAGCGAGGCACTCGAGACTCTACAGTTGCAGTAGCCAAAACACGTGTATTTCCAAACTCAACTAATACAGAACCTTCTGCATAGGGTGAGTAGTTCTCAGTGAACTTAACAAGCCTCATTTCTTCCGCATTCCTTCCACTAGGGCGCATGATCAACTCCTAAGTCCAATTCAAATAAGCAATACAATCCCGCAATTGAAAACACTAAATATTAGATGTTTAATCGCTTATAAGATTTGATTCGCTTATATCTGCAATTATTATAGAGGCTCGTGCCAAATCTCATCTTATCTTAGACTTTGCAAGATATATTTGCTTCCATTTGACTCTGAAGTTAGTTCTTAGAGAAAAATTTAGGTGTAAAGATGCCAAAAAGCATGACGGGATTTGCCAGATCTGAAGCAATAGTTGAGCCATTAAAAATAGTTTGGGAGCTCCGTAGTGTGAACCATCGATTTTTGGAGGTTTCAGTGCGACTTCCAGAAGATCTGCGCCGTTTTGAGCCAGACTGCCGAGCCCGAGTTAATTCGTTACTTAGTCGCGGAAGAATTGATTGCACCTTAAAGACAGCCTTGGCAGATGGATTTACTCAGAAAACAACACTAAATAATAAAATTCTGGGACAAGTAAACATTCTTCAAACGGAAGTACAAGAAATATTTCCAGATGCACACCCACTCACAGTGGGCGAGTTGCTACGTTGGCCAGGGGTATTGATAGAGACAAATCGTATGGACGCAACTCTAGAAAAAGCTGTTATAGAGTCATTAAATGATGCACTAAACTCACTTGTGATAGCCCGTAAAAGTGAGGGTGAGCGTTTAGTAGCGGCGCTCTTGGAGCGTTGTAATGGAATTTCAAAAATTATTGCGCACATACGGCCCCGTATTGCAGAGGTGGAGAAACATCAGTATGAAAAACTTTTGAAAAAATTTGACAAATTAAGTATTGACTTAAAACCAG
>DJLG01000095.1:8352-9407 GCA_002434915.1 Proteobacteria bacterium UBA6522 | reverse complement strand
TTTGCATTGCCTCAAAACTACTGTGCTTAATGATGCTATCGATGATCTTTTTATTCTTGAAGCTTTCTACATCAAGAAAGTCCGCAATTACCATAATTGACCGGTATAAATCAGCTTTCATTGACTCATAGGTAATGAATAAAACATTTTCATCATCTTTGCGCTTATACCAAGAAATTAAATTATCAAAATAATCGCCAAAATCCACTTCCCCAGCAATAAAACATTCAAAAAACTCTTCGAATTCTCCATCTAAAAAATCATAGTGTTGTGGAAACCCACGGGTATGATGAAAAAATGAAACTACACAATCGAATGGGTTCCGTGCAACATACAAATAACGAGCCTTAGAGTTATGTGGTGTGATTGAGAAGGGTAAGTGAGTTTTTATTAATCTGGGTGTTGGTAGCTGATTACAGACTTCCTTACCAACTTCTTCTAAATGCGGAAATACTCTAGGCAAAAACTGATTTAGGCTCAGTGGAACACCGTCGTTAAGAATAAGATAAACCACATTCTGAAGCCAGGTTGTTCCGCATTTAGGATATGAGCAAACAAAAATATCCTCTGGTTTAGCGCAATAATCTAGGCCTGAATTGAAGGCGTTTACAGGAAAGCCCATAGGCATCCTAAATATCTCATGTTCTATATAGCTTGGTTTTCGCTTCACTTAATTTGTCCTCACTATTATGGGCTTGCCCGATCGACGCACAAAAAGTATAAGGTGTATTAAATATTGTGGACTATCCTCATCAGGCAAGGAGTCTGAGAAAAATGAATCAGCATACGAATAAATCTCTCCTTATGACATGCCTATGCATATTACTAAGCTCCTGTGCACAGGAGATAATTGAGACTCCGGCCCAACAAACCGTGTCTGTAGTACCAAACCAATTAAGACCATCTGTGATGGGTCGAAATGCTGGTATATCAACAGGCCATCCCCTTACAAGCGCAGTAGCACTAGAAATCTTACAAAATGGAGGTAATGCATTTGATGCTGGAGTAGCTGCACTTCTAGTTGGCGGTGTTGTTGAGCAAGATCTTTATAGTTT
>DJLG01000095.1:7495-7968 GCA_002434915.1 Proteobacteria bacterium UBA6522 | reverse complement strand
ATTGTTGGTCAGGGTTGGGCCGCTAGTGATGCATCAATTGATTGGTATCAACAGCGTGACAAAAATTTAAATGGTTATGGATTAGACCCTACAGTCGTTCCAGGAGCGATACATGGAGCACTGACTACATTGGAACGGTGGGGCACCATGAGTTTCGAGGAAGTGGCTACCCGAGCAATAGAATATGCAGAACTAGGATTTCCACTCCGTGAGCGGACAGCTTTTTCAATTCAGAGAGAAAGGGAATTCATTGATCAATGGCCAGAAAATCAGCGTTATTGGTATCGACCCGATGGTACGGCATATTTTCCTGGCGACATAATCAAGCTGCCCACTCTTGCTAATACGCTTAAAAAGATGGTCGAATCCGAGCGAGCCTCATTACATCAAGGCAGGAGTGCTGCAATCGTTGCTGCTAGAGACCGCTTTTACAAAGGGGATATAGCTCAAGAAATGGTCGCATTTCTACAAGC
>DJLG01000095.1:0-7089 GCA_002434915.1 Proteobacteria bacterium UBA6522 | reverse complement strand
AAGCAATACACCGTCTACAAACAATCGTTCAATAGTCAGGGACCAACATTACTTCAAGCTCTCAATATTTTGGAGAATTTTGATCTCAAGAGCATGGGACATAACAGTGCTGACTATATCCACACAATCGTTGAAGCGCTAAAACTCTCATATGCTGATCGAGACTCATTTTATGCAGATCCTGATTTTGTAAACATCCCTGAAGTTGGTCTTCTGTCTAAAGACTATGCGGCTATACGTGCACAACTTATCGATATGGAAAACTCATCTGAAACCTTTCAAGCGGGCGATCCGTTTGAGTTCGATGAGGCATTCGATAGCATTTCTGACTGGCAATATTGGGTGGCAGGCATCGACACTCCTATCGAACCTGATGTGCAATTGGTTGCCGCAGTTGATTATTCTGAGAAAGATACAACCCATATAGCCATCATTGATAAAGACGGCAATGTATTTGATAGCACACCAAGCGGTGGTTGGATCGGGGGTGCGGTAGTCCTAGGAAATACTGGGATCGCAATGAGTGTACGAGGGGAACAATTTTGGCTTGATGAGACTAAAGCTGCTCAATTACGACCCCGCTCAAGACCACGTTATACGTTAACCCCTAGCATTGTCTTAAGAGGGGAAGAACCATTTTTGGCAATTGGTTCACCGGGAGGAGATAACCAAGAACAAACAATATTGCAAAATTTCCTTAATATTGTGGAATTCCCTGAGGAATGGTACCCAAATATGCATCAAGCCTCACAGCTCCCACGAGTCCAAACACTTCATTTTCAAGCATCATTTTGGCCACATGATACGGGTTTTAATCGTCTAAATATTGAAACAACTTTTTCCCCCGAGGTAATTCAAGAACTTGAAGCTCGAGGGCATATCATCAATCAGGTCCCTGCCCTATCGATACCTGGCTGCGCAACTATTGTAATGCTCAACCCTAGAGATGGTGCGAGAATTGCCGGGGCAGATGCGCGAAGAGACTGTTACGCAATGGCCTACTAGCAAAAAATCTAACCCGCTAATGGGTTGGCCACATCAAGCAGATGGATTGCTATAAAGCCAAGCAAACCAGTTGCTACTAGGTAGTAAATAGTTGGGAGAATTGTCCGGCGCAAGGTGGCGCCCTCCTGGCCAAGTAGCCCAACCGTAGCAGATGCCGCAACCACGTTATGAATAGCAATCATATTGCCCGCAGCAGCACCCACTGCCTGCAATGCAACAATCATTGCTGCCGAAACCCCAAGTGCGCTTGCTACTCCGTGCTGAAACAGTGAAAACATGAGATTACTTACAGTATTACTGCCAGCAATAAAGGCGCCAAGCGCACCTATAAATGGTGCAAAGAATGGCCAAACAGCTCCTACATTTAATGATACCCACTCTGCCATAGCTATAGGCATGCTTTGAATATCTAGGGCATTAACACCAGAATTGATGTAAATCCTTACCATCGGAACTGCAAATATAAGTACAAAACCTGCTCCTATAAGAGTTTTTGAAGATTCATAGATTGCAGAAGTGAACTGATCGATTCGCATACGGTGTAAAACGACAGTCATAACAACAACGACTAGTAACATAGTAGCAGGCAAGTAAAGCGGTGTAGTGCTAGCAATTACTGGCGTTCCAAGAATCCCTTCCCATCTTAAAACAAAAGATCTTAGAGCTGCTCCAAAAGGTAGTTGGGGGAGTCTTGTCAATACTAATAAAACAGCTACGAGAAGATATGGCATCCACGCACGTACTGGTGACATCATTTTATCAGGCACTTCCAGGCGCATTTCTAATTTTCCTACCCAGTCAGTAGGCCAAGTTTTTCGATCCGGGAAATCCCATTGATCCTTAGGCATAAGAAATCCCTTGCGGGCTGCCATGGTGACAACCCCAAGCCCAATCAAACCACCAAGAAGTGACGGGAAAGCCGGCCCCAAAAAGACCCCAGTAATGTAATAAGGAATTGTAAATGCAACACCTCCAAAAAGAGCGAACGGCCAAACGGAAAGACCTTCCGTCCAAGACCGGTTTTCGCCAAAAAAACGGGTCATCATCATAATCATTAGTAACGGCATCACTGTGCCAACAATCGCATGAAGAAGAACTGCATGCGATGTAATAATCTGGAGATACTCGCTAAATTCAATACCTGCACTTGCAAGCTGAGCATTCACCTCCACACTTTCCAACCCCCCCCTCACACCTACCAGAACAGGCGTACCTACAGCTCCAAACGTGACTGGCGTACTTTGCACCATCATACCCAACATCACTGCAGTAACAGCAGGAAACCCTAAAGCCACTAAAAGCGGAGCAGTAATTGCTGCTGGAGTCCCAAACCCAGAAGCACCTTCTATAAAACTTCCAAACAACCAAATTACTATAACCACCTGTATTCGACGATCTGGAGTAATCGAAGTAAATCCTGCTCTTATAGCGGCAATAGCACCTGACCGCTTTAGAATATTAAGCAGCAAAATCGCAGCAAAGATAATAAATATTATTTCGCCCGCGATAAAAAGTCCTTGGATACTAGCCGCAACTATCTGAGTTGGCGGCATCATCCATGCGAAACCACCTATCAGGACAGATAGTACGTAAACCACTGGCATCGCCGAACGAGCTGGCAAACGAAACCCTACAAGGAGAACGGCAGCAACGAAAATTGGTAAAATAGCTAATATAGCTTGAAGCCAAAGGGGCATTATCTGTACCTATTTATTTTATTTTTGATATTAGAGTGAGTCTGGACAATAGCATATCCAGACAGCTATCTGCTCGCGATAATTGAATAGATTGTCTATCCTCAACTACTAGCGGAGCTTAGTGCTACCTCACAACCTAATAAGCATCAGTGTTTAATTAAAGAGAGACTAAATGATTTCTAATGGAACTAACGTAGTTGTCGTAGGGGGTGGAAATGCAGCACTGTGTGCGGCTTTAGCAGCAGAAGAAAATGGTGCTGGTAGCGTCAAGGTGCTTGAACGTGCGCCAGAAGATGAAAGCGGTGGCAATAGCCGTTTTACGGCTGGTGCAATACGCTTTGCGTATTCTGGGCTTGATGATCTGGTAAGTCTCATGCCAGACCTTTCTGAAAATGATATTGCCACAACAGATTTTGGCACTTACACCGAAGACAAATTTTTTGACGATATGTACGAGGTCACACAATATCGATGTGACCCAGACCTGATTGAATGCCTTGTAAGGCAATCTAAAGAAACGATGCTATGGATGCGTGACAAAGGTGTTCGCTTCATTCCTATATATGGCCGCCAGGCATTCAAGATTGACGGTAAATTCAAATTCTGGGGTGGACTAACTGTAGAGTCCGTCGGAGGTGGGCCAGGTCTAGTCGATAGTCTTACCCAATCATGCAAAAAAAGAGGCATTGAAATCCAATATGACACGCGAGTTGTTGATTTAATGTTCGATGGCAAAAATGTCAATGGTGTAGTAGTTCGCAGAGGAGGCGAACGTCCCGAAAATATGCCAGCAGATGCTGTGGTTCTAGCCTCTGGTGGATTTGAAGCTGATCCAGAATGGCGAACACGTTATCTTGGGCCGGGCTGGGAAATAGCAAAAGTTAGAGGTACACGTTTCAATACAGGCGATGGTATAAAAATGGCGCTAGCCCTAGGTGCTGCACCCTATGGGAACTGGTCTGGATGTCACGCCGTGGGTTGGGATAGAAATGCTCCCGAATTCGGTGATCTTGCAGTAGGAGATCAATTTCAAAAACATTCCTACCCTTTCTCAATAATGGTAAATGCTGACGGTAAACGTTTTGTCGATGAGGGTGCTGATTTCAGAAACTACACCTATGCTAAATATGGTGCGGAAATCATGAAGCAACCTGGGCAGTCTGTTTGGCAAATCTTTGATGCTAAAACAGCGCATTTATTACGTGACGAGTACCATATACGCCAAATAACCAAGGCAAAATCAACTACACTAGAAGATCTAGTGGAGCAATTAGACGATGTCGATACAGAGTCCTGTCTAACAGAAATTAATGCATTTAATGCGGCTGTTAAGAAAGATGTACCTTTCAATCCTAATGTAAAGGATGCACGTTGTACCGAAGGGTTACTAATAAACAAAACTAACTGGGCCAATACAATAGATGAACCTCCATTCGAAGCTTATGCGGTGACATGCGGTATAACTTTCACGTTTGGAGGATTAAGGGTTAATACTGAAGCGCAAGTTCTAGATACAGACCTGAGGCCTATGCCTGGCCTATATGCAGCGGGAGAACTAGTTGGTGGAATTTTTTATAACAATTACCCGGGTGGTACAGGATTAATGTCTGGCTCTGTATTTGGAAAAATTGCGGGTACATCAGCTGCGCGAGGAAATACTTGAAAAAAATTGGACGAAGAAAATTTTTAGCTTCTGCTTCTGCAGGGCTAGGAGTTCTAGGCCTGGGATTAGCCAGGGGAGAGATCCCTAACTTCTCTGGTCAAGTGGTGGAACTTATGATTCCTTTTAAAGAGGGTGGTGGCTCTGACACTTGGGGTCGGTTCAATGCTACTTTTTTCTCCCGCTACCTTCCAGGACAACCCACAGTTATTGTCAGAAATGTCCCTGGCGGAAACTCAATTGCTGGTAGCAATCGTTTTGCTGCTCGAGCTCGTCCAAATGGACTCTCGGTACTTGGAACATCCGCTTCCACACAATTTCCATACCTTCTTCAGGATCCCCGGGTGAATTATGAATACCGTGACTGGCAAGTACTCATGGCCTCTGGCGCCGGTGGTGTGGCCTATGTCTCTTCTAACCTTGGAGTAGCCAATATAGCCGAATTAGGCTCAGTCATAGACAAAGAATTACTATATGGAAGTCAGGGCCCCACTTCACTAGATCTTGTCCCAGTTTTAGGGTTTAAATTGCTAGGACTAAATGTGAGGCCTATATTCGGAATGAGTGGGCGTGGTGCTGGAAGGCTTGCCTTTGAACGCGGAGAAGTCAACATAGACTATCAAACTACTACTGCCTATTTACGTAATGTCGTTCCGCTTATAGACCAAGGTAATGCTGTGCCACTTTTCTCTTGGGGTGCACTAAACGACTCAGGTGAACTGATCCGTGATCCGACCTTCCCTAATCTACCGCACTTTGCCGAAGCCTATGAAATACTACATGGAGAAAAACCAAGCGGACTAGGTTGGGAAAGTTGGTTTGCATTCTTTACTGCTGGTTTCCCTGCAATGAAACTTCTGGTGGCGCCCAAAGAAACGCCGGTCGAGATCGTAAGTGCTTATCAAGACGCTGTGATTGCCATGAAAAGAGATCCAGAGTACATCGCAAGAAAACCAGCAGCTCTGGGAACCTATGAACAAGTAACCGGTCCAGCTGCTCAAAAGCTATATGAATTGGCAACAGACGTCCCTCAGCAAGCAAGAAACTGGATTAGGCAATGGCTAAGGGATGAATTCCAAGTCAACATTGAGGTTTAATATTGGTTGAAGCTCTGCTATCCGCCCTAGCGAACCTAGCGACACTCCAACATATTCTCCACTTAGTACTTGGAGTTATGTTAGGACTTGCCATAGGCGCTTTCCCAGGTTTAGGTGGAATTGCAGGTCTCTCAATTATGGTGCCATTTCTATATGGGATGGATACTGTATCGGCACTTGCAACTCTAGTTGGACTAGTTGCCGTCATACCTACTTCAGACACCTTTACATCAATTTTAATGGGAATTCCTGGTTCAAGTGCAAGTCAAGCTACGGTTTTAGATGGGTTTCCTTTGGCACAAAAAGGAGAGGCATCTAGAACCTTATCTGCTGCATTCTCTGCCTCGCTGATGGGAGGTATTGTAGGCGCCATTATTCTTACTCTTTTTGTTCAAGTAGCTAGACCGTTGATACTAACTTTTGGTTCCGCTGAACTCTTCATGCTTGCTCTATTAGGACTGTCAATGGTTGGAGTTCTATCAGGCGCAAGTCTTGTTAAAGGAATTTCTGCCTGTGGACTTGGGTTAATACTCGGCTCCATTGGTGGTGCGCCTGCCACAGGTGAGTTCCGAATGACTTTTGGAATAGACTATTTTTACGATGGACTACCCTTAATAATCGTAGGTATTGGCCTTTTTGCTTTTCCTGAGATCACTGAACTCTTAAGGAAAAATCGCCCTATTGCTGCTGGTGGACTACTTGCAGGAAAGTGGTTTGACGGCGTACGTGATGTTTTTAAAAATTGGTTTCTTTGTCTACGCTGTGCAGGAATCGGCACTTTAATTGGCGCCATACCTGGTCTCGGAGGTTCGGTTGTAGATTGGATAGCATATGGACATGTTGTTCAAACAGCTAAAGATAAAAGTCAATTTGGAAAAGGTGACATACGTGGAGTCTTAGCTCCTGAATCAGCAAACAATGCCAAGGAAGGTGGCGGATTAGTACCAACACTTTTATTTGGTATCCCAGGATCAGGTGCAATGGCTGTGTTTCTTGGAGGCATGGTATTACTTGGCATTGAAGCTGGCCCAGCAATGGTTTCAACCAATTTAGATCTAACATATACGATTATCTGGTCTTTAGCATTAGCAAACGTTATAGGCGCTGGCAGTTGCATATTTTTAGCACGTCCGATCTCACGGCTAACTGCAATACCTTTTAATTTGCTCGCTCCTTTTATGATTATGGTAGTCAGTTTTGCAGCCTTTCAAGCTACACGACAATTTATGGACCTTATTGCGCTTTTAGGGATTGGAATGCTGGGCATAGCCTTAAAAAGGTTTGGTTGGTCTAGGCCAGCATTTCTTATTGGGTTTGTACTTGCCCCACAAGCCGAGGGATATTTGAATTTGGCAGTACAGTTTTATAGCTGGAATATGTTTACAAGACCAGGTGTACTAATTATTTTAGGTATTACTGTAGCTTCTGTTTGGTTTAGCTCTCGTGGTCGCGGTCGAAATACTGAAAATACAATCCTCCCAGTCGAAGGGTCGTCGGGTACTACACAATCATCTGACAGGACTCCTCAGATGCTGTTTTTAATTGGATCAATTACAACACTATCGTATGCAATCTGGAGTAGCCAACAGTTATCTCCTCTCGGCAGTATGTTTCCTTTCTGGGTCGCCCT
>DJLG01000114.1 GCA_002434915.1 Proteobacteria bacterium UBA6522 | reverse complement strand
GCAAAATCACCATCAAGTCAGCCTCTATCAGTTCCCACAGACAACCCTGTCGTTTACCCTTTAGAGGTTCCACAAGGTGAAGCCCGTCTTAGGACTCCTGCAGTAGGACAGCGTGCATCACGGCCTGATGGAAGACTCCATGGACTGGGACAAACACAGTATATTGATGACATTACATTCCCTCATATGCTGCATGCAAAAATTTTGCATAGTGACCACGCCCATGCTCGCATAGTAAGTATTGATACCAGCGAAGCAGAGAAAATGCCTGGTGTGCTTGCTACATTAACTGGCGCAGAGGTCCCAGAAAACAGTTTTGGCCCAACATTCCAGGACCAACCCATCCTGGCCTACCCTATTGTTAGGCATAGAGGGGATGGTGTTGCTGCAGTTGCTGCAGTCACTGAACAACTGGCTATGGAAGCTCTTGAAAAGATAAAGGTCGAATATGAGCCATTAACGCCCGTTTTTGATCCACTTGAAGCGATTGAAGATGATTCGCCTAAAATACATGGGGAATCCAACATATATACAAGCAAAATAATCAAAAAAGGTGATGTAGAAAAAGCACTTAAAGACTCGCCTCATGTTTTTCATAGGCAATACAGAACACAGATGGTTGAACATGTTCCGTTAGAACCACAAGCTACAATTGCATCTTGGGATGGTAATGGACGTGTCACGATTTGGTCTAGTTTGGGCCGTATTACACTTGGTCGAGAAGATATATCTCGTACATTAGCAATTCCTCAAAGCCGAATTCGCTTAATCGGAACTATTGTCGGAGGTAATTTTGGAGGTAAAAACGAAATCCGTAATGAACCAATTGTTGCATTACTTTCAAAAAAATCCCGCAGACCAGTAAAGTGTGTATTTACTCGTGATGAGGAATTCACATCTTCAACAATTAGGCATCCATTCATAATGGATTACACAACAGGCGTTAACGATGAAGGCTTAATTTTAGCTCGCAAAATTCGTTTGGTCCTTGACGGCGGTGCCTATTGCTCTTGGACTGGCACCACTATTGGCAAGGGCTCTATTTTAGCTCCAGGTCCCTATAACATTGAAAACGTCTTTGTTGAGGCCTATGCCGTTTATACAAACAAAACAACTACTGGTGCAATGCGAGGCTTTGGAGCACCACAAGTTTGCTTTGCCTATGAATCCCAGATGGATGAGATTGCTCATAAACTAGGGATAGATCCACTTGAGATACGACTTAAAAATGGATTCTCAGAAAATTCATTGAGTCCAACCAGCCAAACCCTTCAAAGTGTTGCATTAAAAGAATCACTCAACCAAGCATCGGATCGCTTTGGATGGAAGGAGTGGAAAGCATGAAAAAGCGTGGTAGAGGTATGGCCTGTATGTGGTATCCGATTGGGTTTACAGTCCTTGCTAACCCAAGTGCAGCAACTGTGAAAGTAAATACAGATGGCACAGCAACTCTTCTTACAGGCACTGTGGAAACCGGTCAGGGGGCGTTGACAGTGCTTGGTCAAATAGCCGCTGAAACATTAGGCCTATCCACCGATGATGTCCATGTAGTATCAGGAGATACTGATGTAACTCCTATGGACACAGGAGCCATAGCTAGTAGAACAACTTATGTTACAGGGAATGCCATAGTTAAGGCCGCAGAGAAAGCCAGAGAGATATTATTTGAAGCCGCAGCTCCGTTATTAAATGTTAAACCTAATCAGTTAGAAGCCAGAGACAAAAGGATTCAGGTTTTGGGGTTTCCCTCAAGTTCAATACCAATTAGCGAAGTAGTCCAGCATAGCGAAAGTGTAGTAGGTAACCCAGCTATTGGCAGCGCTTCATACAATCCACCTACCCTTGCAATGGATCCAGAGACTGGACAAGGTAAGCCATTTAATACTTATGTCTATGCTACACAGATTGCTGATGTAGAAGTTGACGATGAAACTGGTGAAGTAGAAATTCTAAAAATAGTTGCTGTACATGACTGCGGGACACCCATAAATCCAATGCTTGTTGAGGGACAAATACAAGGCGGTATATCTATGGGGGTTGGTTTTGCGCTTCAAGAAGAGATCCTTTTTGAAGAAGGTAGGCAAATAAACCCAAATTTAACGAACTACATTATGCCAACCAGCCTTGATATGCCGGAATTAGAGGTAGGTCTGGTTGATAATTATGATCCTACTGGACCATTCGGGGCTAAAGGTGCCGGAGAACCTACCGCGGTTCCAACAGCAGCAGCAATAATGAATGCTATATATGATGCGGTTGGGGTTCGAATTACAAGTCTGCCAGCTACAGCAGAACGTGTGATGATGGCAATTCTTGAAAAACAGGACAGTGAAAAAACTGCTGCAACTGGTTAAACAATCACAACAGTTTTCAATATGCGGATAATCTTCTGAAGTAAGTTTCAGTAGTTTTACTGTAAGTTCTAACTAATAACACTTAACTATAAAACTTACAGTACGCTAGACAGCGATAAATTTCGGAGAATGAAAATGTCTGGATATGAAATACCCAAATCTATGAAGGCATGGGTCCTAGGTGAT
>DJLG01000014.1:2819-5095 GCA_002434915.1 Proteobacteria bacterium UBA6522 | reverse complement strand
AATGGAAATTTTGATACCGGAGCTTGGTGATTTTTCTGATGTCGAAGTGATCGAGGTGCTTGTTTCTGAGGGTGATGAGGTACAGGCAGAAGATCCTCTTATCACATTAGAAACTGACAAGGCCACAATGGAGGTTCCATCGCCATATGCAGGCGTTGTCAAAAAACTAGAGATTTCTGTGGGCGATCGGGTATCTGTAGGTCATCAAATATTGCTGCTCGATGTTGTGGATGTTATTGACAAAGTAGCAATAGAATCTGGTAATTCTCTAGACTCGAAAGAAGAGCCTCTAAAATCAGAAGGTCATACGGATAATGAGCAAACATTAGCTCAGGTTCGTTCCGAAGAACAGAGCTCCCCTCAAGTATTGCCTGCTATTGATGATGCGACCTTTATAAAAGCCCATGCAACTCCATCTGTCCGGAAATTAGCTCGCGAACTTGGTGTTGATCTTGGTCGGGTTGTCGGAACCGGACAGAAAGGTAGAGTCACTGCAGATAATGTTAAGGCTTGGGTAAAAGCCATGCTTCAGCAGGGGGGGGCGACTGGGTTACCTGATATAGCTGAAGTCGATTTTTCGAGCTTTGGATCCATAGACATAGAGCCACTGAGTAGAATTCAGAAAATCTCAGGTGGCCGTTTACAAGCAAGCTGGTTGAATCTACCCCATGTTACTCAACATGACGAAGCAGATATTACCGACTTGGAAGAAATCCGACAGAAATTAAAAAAATCCGAAGGTATTCGAGAAGCGAAGGTGACATTACTGTCCTTTATTGTTAGAGCATGTGTTCTAGCACTCGGAGAGTATCCAAACTTTCGATCATCCTTGGCTAGAGATGGTAAGAATCTGATCAAAAAGAATTATTTTCATATTGGTTTTGCAGTCGATACGCCTAATGGGTTGGTAGTGCCAGTTATTCATAATGCAGATCAAATGGATGTTTTTGAGATTGCTGCTTCTTTAGAAGAATTGAGTCAACGTGCTCGCGAGGGAAAACTTGGGTCTAAGGATATGCAAGGAGGTGTCTTTACAGTTTCAAGTCTTGGGGGAATAGGCGGTACTGGGTTCACACCAATCATTAATGCCCCAGAGGTTGCAATATTGGGAGTTTCTAGAAGTCAGTTTCAACCTGTCTATGAGAATGGCGAATTTGTAGCACGACTTATATTACCTTTGTCCCTTTCTTATGATCATCGCGTTATTGATGGTGCTGCTGCAGTGCGATTTACAACCTATATTTCTAAGCTACTTAAAGATTTAGACCCTCTTGTAGAGGGTATAGATTTATGACAAACGAGACTCAACTTCTAGTTCTAGGTGCTGGCCCAGGCGGGTATACGGCGGCATTTCGTGCGGCTGATTTAGGGCTAAAGGTGGTTTTGGTTGAGCGTTGGCCCACCTTAGGTGGGGTTTGCTTAAATGTAGGATGCATACCTTCTAAGGCCCTGCTACATGCGGCGAGTGTTATACAAGAAGCTGCTGAGATGAGCACTCGTGGTATTGATTTTGGTGCTCCAACGATTGATGCGTCACAGCTGAATGGTTGGAAGGATGAGGTTGTTAGTAAGTTAACGACTGGTTTAGATGGGCTAGCTAAACAACGTTCAGTTACGGTAATGCACGGTACAGGTCAATTTATTTCTGATAATGAGTTAGAGGTAGAGAACGATGGTGATATTACCCGCATAGAATTTGAACATTGCATTATTGCTGCGGGCTCAGAACCCTCTAAATTAGAAAGTTTGCCTGATGATTCGAGAATCATAGATTCTACTGGTGCCTTACAGTTAGACCCATTACCAAAGAACCTCTTAGTAATTGGTGGCGGAATTATTGGTCTAGAAATGGCTACTGTATATGACTCTCTTGGAGTAAGTGTATCAGTTGTAGAAATGACAAAAACACTGATACCGGGATGTGATCGTGACCTGATCAGGCCATTTCAGAAACGTATTAGTTCCAGTTATGAGTCAATCATGCTTGGGACAAAGGTTACATCTGTTATCCCTGAAAGCGATGGTCTAAGCGTTACATTTGATAGCGATATAGCACCAAATAAGCAAAAAAAATATGATCGAATTCTCGTGGCAGTTGGCCGACAAGCTAATGGTCATAAGATATCAGCAGATAAAGCAGGTGTTGATGTTGATTCTAAGGGTGTTATTAAGGTTGATAAGCAAATGCGCACAAATGTGCCCCATATTTTCGCTATTGGGGATATTGTTGGCGACCCTATGCTTGCACATAAGGCCTCATATGAAGGCCGAATAGC
>DJLG01000014.1:0-2425 GCA_002434915.1 Proteobacteria bacterium UBA6522 | reverse complement strand
CCCGAAATTGCCTGGGTTGGGTTGAGTGAAAATGAGGCAAATGAAAAAAATATTAATTATGAGAAGGGTGTTTTTCCATGGGCGGCTAGCGGTCGTTCACTTTCTATTGGCCGTTCAGAAGGTATGACAAAGCTATTGTTTGATAAAAACACTGGTCGGCTTTTGGGTGCTGGAATAGTGGGATCAAATGCTGGTGATTTAATTGCTGAAGCTGCTTTAGCTATTGAGATGGGAGCTGATGCTGCAGATATTGGTATGACTATACATCCACACCCAACATTAGCGGAGACGGTGAGTTTTGCAGCAGAGGCTTCTGAGGGAGTTATTACCGATCTCTATATGCCGAAGAGTTGATGTTTTGATTAGCTATGAAAGAAAGTTGGAATAAGGATTCGAATATTTTAACTTTTTCTTATTTACCTGATTTTTTCTTTATACTGGCAAAGATCAGATATTAGGCAATTCTGGCATTCGGGCTTACGTGCTTTGCAGGTGTATCTCCCGTGTAGAAGAAGCCAGTGATGAGCGTTCAGTTTGAATTCTTCAGGGGTGACTTCCAAAAGTTTCTGTTCAACCTTATCTACATTTTTTCCTGATGCAATACCAGTTCTATTAGATACGCGAAAAATATGTGTATCCACTGCTATTGTTGGATGGCCGAAAGCGGTATTAAGAATCACATTAGCAGTTTTCCTGCCAACGCCTGGAAGAGACTCTAGCGCAGTACGGTCTTCAGGTACGATGCCTGCATGATTTTCTACTAAAAGCTTACATGTGCTCAGAATGTTTTTAGCCTTGTTATTAAAAAGTCCAATAGTTTTTATATAGACTTTTAAGTTAGTTAATCCAAGTGCAAGTATTCCCTGGGGTGTGCGAGCAGCTTTAAAAAGCTTGGCAGTAGCTTTATTTACTCCTATATCTGTTGCCTGAGCTGAGAGGATTACTGCAATAAGCAGTTCAAATGGTGATGAGAAATTTAATTCGGTTGTAGGTTTTGGATTCTCTTTCTCAAGACGCTTATAAATTTCCCTACATGTTGCTGCATTCACCCATGAGACTCCGAGATGTTTGTTTCTAATCTTTGTTCTATGGTCGCCGTTGGAATAAATAGATTACGCAGTGCTATAAGTATTGCAAGGCCAAAGAAGGCACCCGGTGGGAGTATTGCTACTAAGGCGCCATCAAATGGAAATTTGATGAATGAGTCAGTAGCGCTATCTCCTAAAAGCATGTCTATCCCAGAGAACAAACTACCACGACCTATAATCTCTCTAAGACCACCAAGAACCAGAAGTACTGCTGTAAACCCTAGTCCTGCGCTACCCCCAGAAATTATAGATTTACCAATGCTATTTCGGCTAGCAACTGACTCAGCTTGAGCTAATATTGTGCAATTCGTGATAATTAGAGGAATAAAAAGACCAAGAACTCCATGTAATTCATGAAAAAAGGCATTAGTTAGAAGATCGATAGTCGTCACGAGTGACGATATGATCATAACGAAAATTAATATTCGAACGCTTGGTAGCAAAGTATGGCGTATCAGTGACACGATTGAGTTCGTGCAGATAAGAACCATCGTTGTTGCAATCCCTAGAGCCAGGCCATTTACAAGTGTCGTGGTTATAGCTAGTAGCGGGCAAATCCCAAGTAACTGGATAAGAGCAGGATTCTTAGTCCAAAGACCATCTACTATAAGGGTTTTAATATCACTCATAATTGATTTTGATAGAAGAAACTAAAGAGTCTGAAATAATTTTTTCTTTGTTTTTTTCAAAATTTATTAGGGCTTCTCTTACAGTATGGATAACCGCCCTTGCAGTTATCGTTGCACTAGTAAATCCATCAAATTTCCCACCATCTTTAACCACCTTCCATTCAGATAACGGGGGGTCTATTAAACTTTTTTGATTAAAGTGAGTTATCCAATCAGATTTCTCAATCTCTATTAAATCCCCTAGTCCAGGCGTTTCTCTATGATTGATTATGCGGACACCCATGACATTTCCATCCATACTTATACCAATGAGCATATCAATAGGTCCGTTATATCCTTGAGATGAACCTGCGCTATAAATCACCGCAGTTGCAGCGTTATTTCGAATTGCTATGTAAAGAGGCCTTGGCTCTGAGTTTTCTATAATATTTATACTATCCGTGGAATTGAAATTTTCTATAATCTTATCGTAATTTGAGTTTTGAAGAAGTTCATCTAGTGTTGCTAGTTGCTGATTTTGTTGGTTTTTTAGGATTTTTTCATGACTAATCTCATAACTCCCTGACACAATAACCGAAGCAGTGATAGCCATTATTGCCACAAGTATCATTACCCTCAGACTTGATTTATTGCTGTTGGCCATAGATTTTTGGTGTGGTAAAACGGTCTATTAATGGGACCATGAGATTCATCAATAGGACAGCAAAT
>DJLG01000085.1:5928-12269 GCA_002434915.1 Proteobacteria bacterium UBA6522 | reverse complement strand
ACTCACGATTTCCAGCTTCATCAGGTTCGCTTGTCATAAGGTTTATTCCTTGTATTAGCGCAGCATCAGCACTTGGTCGTGCCTTCAATACACCCTCAATCAAGAAATCCTTATTCATATTTAACATCCAAGATCCAGAAGACTCTATAGGTCCTCCTTGATCACTGAAACTCCCGCTAAGCCCTCCTTCTGGTGTTTCATCAAGGGTAATGAAATGGTTTCCAAGTTGAATTAATGTGCCATTACTATTGGGTACTAGTGGGGGAACAGCAACACTTCTAAGGGTAATAGTTCCTTGTGCATGTGTCGGCCAAGCATCTATGAAAGAAACCTCATCTAGGTCTAAATTGATCTGTCCCTCAGTGCCTCGGATAGGAAGAAACTCTCTTAATGCACTCATTGTTGTTCCACCACGTAATGATGTTAACAGCGCTTGATTATCAAAAAATGAGGCCCTGGTGCTTATGAATCCACCGAGAAAGCTAGCTTCAATTTCGCCGGTTATACGGAATAAAAGTAATTGTACTGGATCGAGTTTCCAGTTTAAGTTTTCAAAATAAAACTGTTCATAAGAACCAAGTCGAGCACTTGCAGACCAGATTGTCCCCTCAACACCAGCAAGGCTTAATTCAGAAGGTGCAAACCAACGATAGGCTGTTGAAGCTGGAAATTGGTTTATTGCAAACGCCAAGTAAGAACTTAGTCCAAAAAATATCAACCAAGCTTGCTTAGGCATCATCAAGTTCTGCGTAATATTAATGTGGCAGTAACGACTCCAGATTCGCTAGCGCCATCAAAGCTAGCTGACTCAACTTTGATACCATAACTTTGTTCCATCGTCCCAAGCCAGCCAATCAAGCGATCAAAAGAGGTCGCCTGAAAAACCACACGAATGCCGTTATCACCATCAGGTTGATTACGCGATAAGGTTCCATTTAAACCGTGTATCCTATGAGTTTCATCGACAACTACAACTAGAGATTGTGTTCTTGGATTGACAGTATTATTTGAGATAACTGGGTCCATGGTTTCTATACGAGCGAGATCGATTAGCAAACTGTTTTTTTCTGATATTAGGGTTTCTAATTCTTGAACCCTGTTAACTAAAGGTGTCCATACAAATGCCCAGACAAGCATAAGTACTGCAAAACACCCACCAGCAGTAACGATGACGCGTTCCCTAGGTAGAAGGTTTTCAAACCAATCTTTAATTATTGTTCTCCTGTAATCTGTAGTCGACCGGTAACCCTATCATCAGCAGGGTTTGCCGACTGAATAGTTGCATCATAGAGACTGTTTGAATCAACTGCTCTCGCTAATTCATCTAGGGAGTTTACACTTGAAGCATCTATCCTGAGATCCATAACGCCATTACGAAAAGTTAACGCCTCAATGCGGCTATCTTGATTAAAAGCGTCTGAAAAAATTGCTAGGATCGATAAAAAATCTAATGTAGTTGCTATGTTTGTTGTAGTACTGACTGGCGATAAGCGTCTTTGAGCCTCTGCTTGACATGTTGATAGTTGAGCGGATTGGAAATTGCTTTGACAGCCCGTTTCCAGTCTTTGCGTCAGAGCTTGATCAATATTAGTTAAAGAGATGAAGCGAACACCCTGAGTAATAAATATCAACATACCTAAACTTAACAATAAGCTTGCGGCTAATCTCCAAGGTTTAATCAAGCTGGACCAATTAGACTTAGAAGCATACTTGCCCTGTAACAGATTGTTTCCTGGTTGGTTTATTAAGGTTGATGCAAATGTTTGTAATGGTCCATCAGGTAAAATTTCAATATCTATACTTGATGTGCGCTCTTGAAGTGTTGGCAAATCAGACTTATAACTAGAATAACCATCCTCATCTGTATAGATGAGGATATGTGGGCTATTGTTATCACCACGACTATCACTTAATAACTCTAAAATTGTTACTAGAGATAACCCTTCTAATACAAAATATTTATGTGCTTCTGTACGAACATAAGTTTGATGACCATCTATTACAAAGGTTAGCCGACCTGGAATTTTAGGTATTCCCTCAGTTTCTGAATAAATAAATTGTGGAGAGAGTCCAGCATCGGCACATTGCTGAATCCAACCGTCAATTTCATCTCGGGAAACGAATGTGACAGCCGTTTCACCAGATTCAAGACGAGATCCTAGAGCAAAATGAAGAAGTTCAATATCTTCTGCGACCATATCTTCCAGTGAGTAGGGCAGCATTTTTAGTGATCGGGCTTTATTAGTTATAGGTAATGTTGTTTGTGTTGATACTGCCTTAGTGCCAGGAACTAAAAGAATAGTACGACGATTTTTTGCCTGTATATCAATATCAGGTAAAGACCCGATGGTTACCTCTGAAATAGGTTTGCCGATGGAATCTAAGATCATCCAAGTTACATTGGAAGAATCATTGGAAAGTCGAATCACTAAGTATTCAGACACAGCTATTGAGCCCCTAGACTTCGGAACATAGAACGCACAATACCACTACTGTCTCTTTCAAGCAGAGAGTACATGGTGAGCTGGTGAGTTCCAAGTGTAACTGTAGCGGTTAATAAAAAGTATCTGCTAATCCCACTTATACGTGTAAGAACATCTGCCTCAACTAGGTCTTGGAAGCGTGTATTTATATCTGTAAAACCTACCATACCACGTTCTTGGACTAACTGAGTTGCATAGGTGATATCTATGTCATCTGATAGTGATGCCATAACAATATCAGAAGCAGTATTAACATTGAGACTTGAACCAGAAGGAATTGCCGTTACATATGGCATTAGGGTGAGATAAGCATCCTGTTCTAAGCCTGACATTGCGAGCAACTCGCTAGGGCTTGTTATTACAGTATTTGCTGTTCGATAGGGCGGATTTCTCCCAGTATAAATATTATCCTCTCCGCCATTTGGGAACTCTATCTCAACATCAGCATCCAGCCAGTCAACTGCAACCCCAGCAAGTCGCTGATCTAGACCAAGCAGCATTAAGAGCCTTTCGAACTGTCGTTGAGATATCTCATCAGCTACTCCCCCATATACGAGACTATTAAGATTGAAACGTCCATGAAGGTCTTCCAAATGTCCTGAAATTACGCCTCCATCAATTGGCATAGGGGGTATTTCTGCTGCCCACTGCTCACCCAGATGGTCAATATCACCAGATGCAATGAGATCTGCTCGTAAAATATCTCCCGCCATTGCTTCAGCTCCTTGCAAAAAGAGTAGGCTTTGATCGGCGGCGAGAGAAGCTGTTGTTCTCCTTAAATCAAGGCTAGCGTTCCACATCATATTCACAGCGATAACTGTGCCCACTGTAACAACTAACATTGCTGTTAAAACTGCAGCCCCTCTTTGAGGTTGAATGGCATTATTCATCCACCCGACTCCATTGTTCTCCATATGTCGCCATAATCATCTAGGGTTAATCTAAATCTTATTGCTCTTGGTGTTTCTACAATTCCTTCAACTGTTCCAGTAAGAGAAGGAGGCGGCCATTCCCCATAATGCCATTCATTAGCACGATCAAGGAGGCTTATTTCAATATTTTCAACTCCTGTTAAGAGTTCGTTACGTATTGGCAAGGTCTGAAGGGTTCTATCCATAACAGGCCAGTGGTAGCGCACTAGAGTGCTTTCTTCGGGTTCCCAGTCATAAGCGACGCGAAGTACAGTTCCTCTAGGAAAACTCACTGGGTTAGCCCAGCCACCACGACTAAACTCTAAAGCATAAAATTGATTCGGGTTTATTTGAACACTCGAGCGTCGTGCTTGACCCATTTCCTCCCGAGTTGGGCGTGGATGAATTTGAGATAAATCCTGTGTGATCATTCGAATAGCAAACTGAATTTCTCTCCAACGTTCAGCTTTTTCCTCAATAATAGCCTGTTGGTTTATGACAGTATTTAATCCGCTAAGTGCTATTACACCAATGATGGCCACAATACTCATTGCAACAAGTAGCTCTATAAGGGTAAATCCACGATTTGTTTTCATGGGTCTAGTACTGTTCCTGTTGCTAACCATCTTAATGGAGGAAAATCCTCAGGAGGTGGGGGTTCTATTAGCGCTGAAATTGAATGAATAAGGTATTCACGATCATCTATCCGATACACACGTATATCTGCACGACGTATATTTTCAATTGGCGTATCTAGTACTTCAATTTCGAGAATCCAATCTCTATTTGCAAAGTTTTCTACCTCTATTTCGCTTATACCTAAAGCTGGCCACACAGAATTAACGCTCATTAAAGTGGCTTGATTGGACGCAACCCAACTCGCAAGATTTTTTTCCTCAATAAATGTTGTGCTTTGTATATAGCGATTTAGCTGTGTGTATACAGCCATCATTCCTATAGAAACAATTAATAATGCTACGAGGGTTTCTAACAAGGTAAACCCTGTGTCTTTAGATCTAGAATTCATCGTAACCTTGTTCAGAGATAACTAATGTACCGTTTATTTCTGCTGTTATCGTAAAACTCTCGTTATTCGATCCTCTAGAGAATATAGTTTTAAAGGGTGTTAATTCGCCGCTTCCATAAATAATTACCTGCGGCTCAGGGTCTGCGATTACTTCTTGATTAAACTCTGGCTCAAGAACTACTTCTTGATCTTCTAAAAATAACTCCATCGATATAGGCTCTTGTAGCTTGTATTCGGATAGAAAGTTATCCCCGATAGGGTCAAGCCATATTAGTTGACGATAATCATAAATATAGAAACGATAACTATTCTCAGAGAATAAGATTCCATAATCCCGTCCCTCCATAACAGATTCTTGTGAGAGCAATTCGGTCATACTGCTAAGTCTGAATGCTTCACGTTCAAGGTCTCTATCGTTTCCTAGAATATCTAAAGAGAGAACAGCTGCACCAGAAAAGATACCTATAATAGTAATAACAACAAGTAATTCTATAAGCGAGAAACCGCTTGAATATGGTCTGACACCCTTGTCTTTTAGGGCTCTATGGTTAGTCGAGATTCCAATTCCCAATATCAGCATTGATATCTTCACCGCCTTCCTGGCCATCTGCCCCATATGAAAAAAGATCAAATTCTCCACGTTGCCCTGGGTACTGATAACGATAAGGTTGATTCCATGGGTCTGATGGAATATTGCTAAGGTAGGATTTATTATTTAAGGCTGCTGGATCATTTGTGTTTGAGACGAGAGCCTCTAGTCCTTGTTGGGTATCGGGGTATCTAAAGTTATCTAATCTATATAGATTCAAGGCTGTCTCTATACTTCGTATATCACTTCTTGCTCGAGTTATGGCTGCCCTATCGATATTTCCTATTAGGTTTGGTGCAACAATTGCTGCCAATAGGCCAATTATTACAACTACCACCATTATTTCTATTAAAGTAAACCCTCTTTCATAATGGGTTGCTAATGACTGCTCTGAAAACATTGGGCTACCTAAGTTACGATCATGTTAAGTATTTTGAAGATAACATAAATTTGAAGTTGTTAATGTTACGTACTGGCAGTTAATTCTAAATTTCGTTCAGAGTAAATGAATGTTTTTAG
This sequence comes from Proteobacteria bacterium UBA6522, assembly GCA_002434915.1. Taxonomy (GTDB): domain Bacteria; phylum Pseudomonadota; class Gammaproteobacteria; order Steroidobacterales; family Rariloculaceae; genus UBA6522. Next base: position 6,740 of record DJLG01000085.1, on the reverse strand, counting down.
TAAACGGAAGTTATAATCTCACTAGTAATGCTTATTAGGGAAAGATATGGATTTGTCTGAACTAGGGGTTTGGCCTGGAATAAGTGGTCAGGTTTCATTGGTAACGGGAGCTTCCCGTGGTATTGGAAAGGCAATTGCGCAGGGTCTTGGGCTGCAAGGGTCGTATGTTATAGGAACGGCTACTACTTCATCTGGTGCTGAAAATATTTCTAAACATCTAAATGACTGTTGTATCGAAGGCCAAGGAATGGTGCTAGATGTAAATGATTCACAATCTGTAGAATCATTGTTTTCTCAGTTAGCACAGCAAGAGAAAACTCCTACAATTTTAGTAAATAATGCGGGGATCACGCGAGACAATCTTCTGCTTCGAATGAAAGAAGAAGAGTGGGAAGAGGTTTTGTCTACAAATCTTTCATCTCTCTATCGAGTTTGTAAAGCTTCTCTTAGAGGCATGATAAAAAACCGTGGTGGCCGAATAATTAATATCACTTCTGTGGTAGGCCTAATAGGTAATCCTGGTCAATCTAATTATGCAGCCGCTAAAGCCGGAATGATTGGGTTTGGTCGGTCTCTTGCTAAGGAGGTAGCCTCTCGAAATATAACGGTTAATTCAATTGCTCCTGGCTACATAGAAACTGATATGACTGCAGAAATTAGTGAGTCTCAAAAGGAAGCGCTAAGCGTTCAAATTCCATCTGGCAGGCTTGGTAAAGATGTAGATATTGCAGCAGCAGTGATATTTTTAGCCTCTGATGCTGGAGGGTATATAACTGGAGAGACATTGAATATTAACGGCGGATTAGCCTAAA
>DJLG01000085.1:0-5542 GCA_002434915.1 Proteobacteria bacterium UBA6522 | reverse complement strand
GGATAGATTGTAGAAGGCCAGGGTTGATTCAACTACAATACGCGGCCACGGCTAAATGAGCCTACATCTAACTGGTTAATCATTGAGGGGATCACGCACATGAGTAGTGTCGAAGACCAAGTCAGATCGATAATCGCGGAACAATTAGGTATCAAGGCAGATGAAATAAAAGATGATGCATCATTTGTTGATGATTTAGGTGCAGATTCTCTTGATACAGTTGAGTTAGTAATGGCTTTAGAGGAAGAGTTTGAGACTGAGATTCCTGATGAAGAAGCCGAAAAAATCACGACGGTGCAAAATGCAATTGATTATGTCAATCAAGCAAAAGGCACCTCCTAGTCTAAAACCCTTTATTTCCCTGCTAAAGTCGCTATTGCGAGTATAAGAAAAGACTATGTCTAAGAGACGTGTTGTAGTAACAGGACTTGGGCTAATTTCCCCTACTGGGAATGATGTACGTTCTGGCTGGCAGAATGTTAGGGATGGGGTTAGTGGAATATCAGTTATAGATTCCTTTGACACTAGCGGGTTTTCTACAAATATCGGTGGCGTCATTAGAGATTTTGACGTCACGAAATATATGCCTGCAAAAGAGGCTCGTAAATCTGATAAGTTTATGCATTATGGAATCGCTGCCTGTGAGGAGGCGTTCCAAGACTCAGGGCTAGAAGTAAAAGACGATAGTGCGCATCGTTTTGGTGTGATAATGGGTTCTGGTATTGGTGGTATTCATACTATCGAACAGAATTATGAAAAATATACATCAGCAGGGCCAAGAAGAATTTCCCCATTTTTTGTGCCAGGCAGTATTGTCAACATGGTTTCTGGGCATGCGTCGATAAGATATGGGATGAAAGGTGTAAATCTTGCATTAGTTAGCGCTTGCGCTACATCTACCCATTGCATTGGATTAGGTTCTCGATTAATAGCTTATGGAGATGCTGATGTTATTTTAGCTGGTGGTGCTGAATTTGCTACTACGCCACTAGGAATTGGGGGTTTTTGTGCTGCACGAGCTCTATCAACTCGGAATGATGACCCTGCTGGAGCAAGCCGACCATGGGATAGAGATCGGGATGGGTTTGTATTAAGTGATGGCGCTGGATGTCTTGTTCTTGAAGAGTATGAGCATGCAAAAAAACGTGGCGCTATGATCTATGCAGAATTAATCGGATCCGCTATGACGGGTGATGCTCATCATATTACGGCTCCAACAGAGGATGGGACGGGTGCAGATTTATGTATGCGTATGGCTTTGCAGGATGCAGGCCTCAATACGAATGAAATTGAATATGTAAATGCACATGGAACATCAACACCACTTGGTGATGTAGCAGAGACAACCGCTATTAAACTTACCTTTGGTGAACATGCTAAAAAATTGGCTGTAAGTTCGACAAAGTCTACTACTGGACATACCTTAGGAGCAGCTGGGGCCGTAGAAGCGATTTGTACAGTTATGGCTCTTAAAGATGGCGTTATACCTCCCACAATAAATATTGAAAACCAGGATTCAGAGTGTGATTTAGATTACACGGCAAATACTGCTCGAGAAATGGACCTCGATATAGCTTTATCTAATTCATTTGGATTCGGCGGCACAAATGGCACAGTTATTTTCAAAAGGTCTATTTCTAGCTAACCATTTAATTAAAAGCTGCCATTGATTCTGTGTAGGGTAGGGGTACTATAAATGCCCTTGCTAGTCTAAAGTTGAGATGACGTGGTTAAGCTATCAAAAAAAGCATTTCTTCTCTGCTTATTTTCTGGAAGTGGGCTTTTAGCCTCAATCGTATTCTTTTGGCAAGGTCTTAACTCTCCCATGAGTATTGCTCAGACTGGAGAGTGGCTTGATGTTCAACCTGGGACCTCAATGTCTCAATTGGCTGTTGAGCTTAGTGATAGAGGCTTTTTTAAATTCCCTTATGTGTTGACGATCTATGGAAGGCTTTCAGGTCAAGCTACACAAATTAAGGCAGGAGAATACTTAGTTCAGCCTGAAACCACGGCGAAAACGCTTCTTATGGACCTTGTAGATGGTAATGTCCATCTTCATCAAATAACTTTTATAGAGGGTTGGCGATATTCAGAATTAATCACTGCTTTGCTTGAACATGATGCAATTAATACTTCTGGTTTTGAAAGTGAAACCATAATGGAAACCCTTGGGTTCCCAGAGCTTCATCCAGAAGGACAGTTTTTTCCAGATACATACAGATTTGCAAGAGGTACAACTGCTATATCTATTCTTAGACAAGCTCACATTGCTTTAACAGATAGGCTTAATCTTGCTTGGTCTAACTATCCTTCTGGAAATATCCTAGAAACACCTTATGAGGCCTTAATACTAGCCTCTATAATTGAAAAAGAAACACGTGTACCAGAAGAGCGCAGTCGTATCTCAGGTGTTTTTCATCGTCGTCTGGAGCTTGATATGCGTTTGCAGACCGATCCGACAGTTATATATGGACTTGGCGAGAACTACGATGGAACTCTTGATAGAGAGGATCTAGTTCAAGATACCCCCTATAATACCTATAGACGTAACGGTCTTCCTCCTTCGCCTATAGCATTGGTTGGTCAGGCCTCATTATCAGCGGCAGTTAATCCAGATACTGGTTCAGAGATCTATTTCGTCGCTACTGGTAGGGATGATGGTAGCCATTATTTTTCAACTACGTTACAGGAACATAATTCTGCTGTTGCTAGGTACTTAATAGAACTAGAATCTACAAATTAGGAAAATATTCACTTATGCCTGGCGCATTTATAACGATTGAAGGATTAGAGGGTGTAGGTAAGTCTACATGCTTAGATATCATCAAAAATGAGCTTTCCAAGCATGGTCATAAGGTTCTTGTTACCCGAGAGCCTGGTGGAACTCAGTTAGGTGAAAAGCTTAGAGAATGGATTCTTTCAGGAGAACCGGGTTCGCTTTCGGCTAAGACTGAAGTGATGCTGATGTTTGCAGCACGTTCACACCACCTTGAAAAGGTGATCCGCCCTGCCTTAGATAAAGACTATTGGGTTATTTGTGATCGTTTTACAGACGCCACCTTTGCTTATCAAGGCGGTGGTAGGGGGGCTTCAAGGGAATGGCTAGAAAATCTAAAGAAAATGATACATGTAGACTTGGAACCGCACTTAACCTTATTGCTTGATGCGCCGGCAGAAGTAGGTTTAGCTAGAATTGCTAATCGTGAAGCCGATTATTTTGAGCGAGAAGACAAAGATTTTTATCGTCGAGTAAGAGAAGTATATTTAGAGATTTCTATCTCAGAGCCCAAACGGGTAAAAGTGATAAATGCCACCAAACCAATTGATCAGGTAAATGATAGATTAATTGCTGTCATAAATGAGTTTTTGTTTCACCGTGAAACGTATCTATAGTGACTAGTGCTTTATCAAAAAACCCGTTAGCAAATAAAATTTGCCCCTGGTTAATAGATTCCTTAGAAGAATTTGAGAGTATCAATAAAGAGAACCGCCTAGCACACGGATGGCTGCTCTCTGGTCAAGCAGGTATAGGCAAGCTTAATTTATCACTAGCAATCGCTAATAGAATACTTAACTCAAACGCTGATTGGCCTCAACTCCTTGACTCTAAAGAAGCTGAGGCAGGAATGTCTGCGCGCCATGAACCGGAGGATAATCATCCAGATCTGCATTTGATATCCCCAGAAGAAGGGAAGCGAACCATTTCTGTTGATTGTATAAAGGGTAATAAACAAAAAAACATTAAAGGGATTTCTGAGGTTTTGCAGTTAACCAGTCACGAGGGAAACGCAAAAGTAGCTATCTTGGAAGATGCAGATGTAATGACAAAAGAAGCTGCAAATTCTTTACTGAAAACATTAGAAGAGCCAAGCCAAAATACTTACCTCTTCCTTTTAGCTCAACAGCCGGGCCGATTACCAAGCACAATCAGGAGTAGGTGCCAGTTGCTTTCTGTTCAAAGGCCATCATCTAAAGATGCGCTTGAATGGGTTAGTGATTTTGATCCAGCTATCAGTCATGCTGATTGGTCTATCCTTCTCGATTTAGCAGGTAATGCCCCTATACAGACATTACGTTTTTATAGAGAGGGATTTCTTAAGAAAAGCAAAGAATATTTGGACCTTTTAGGCAAAATATCAACAAATAAACTCGATCCTCAGAAAGTCGCTGATCAGTGGATAAAAGAAGATTTGGAATTAGCATTAACCTGGTTCACAAGACAGCTAAAAAAAGGAATTCATATTCAATTATCAGATCGTAGGCCAGAGATTATTGATGCTTCTAGTAAAGCCTCATCACTAGAAATTTTTAATAGAATAGAAATTAAAAAACTAATTCAAATATATGATAAATCAGAATATTTAATTTGTTCTTTAGGTGGAGGTGTTAATGCAGAATTAGCGCTAAAGGCATTGTTGCTAGAATTCCAAGCTGCAATAGAAGGATAATATCTTTAAAGTAATTTTTGCCAACCCTCATTTGGCTTAAAGCGTATACCCAGTTTTTCCTCAAATAAATTAAGCTGATCTATCACTGATTTGACGCCCCGTTCTCTAGCATATTGAATAGGTCCGCCTCTAAAGGGTGCAAAACCTGCACCAAAAACTATACCTGCATCAATTAAATCCAAATCTTCGACAACTTTATCTTCAAAACACGCCATAGCCTCATTAACTAATGCTAGCACCAATCTTTCCTTCAATTCGATTCCGGGCTTTGCGTACTCTTTTTTCTTCTTGGGACGGCCACCATCATATGTATAAAAGCCTTTCCCTGACTTTACGCCTAAATTTCCTGTCTTTACTTTATCAATTAGTAATTCTAAGTTGGCAGTAGGAAGTTTGTCTCTTAGTATCTGGGTTACATTAAGAGCAATATCTAGCCCTACACGATCTGCAAGCTCTATGGGCCCTGTGGGCATACCAAACTCTATAGCTGCCTCATCAATAGTCTCAAGCTGATAGCCTTCTTGGTAAGCATATAACGCCTCTAGCATATAAGGGGCTAACACACGATTCACTACAAACCCGGGCACGCTACGACATGAAAGAGGTAATTTGTCGATATGTCTTACAAAAGAAATGGCGTCTTCAAAATATTTTGTGTTGGTTGAATCACTACGAATTACTTCTACTAAAGGTAGTCGGTCTACCGGATTAAAAAAATGCAATCCAACAAACCTTTCAGGGTGTTCTAAGTTTCTAGAAAGTTGCTCTATATCAATGCTAGAGGTATTAGTCGCCAAGATAGCTGTTGATTTTAAGTCTTGTTCTATATGCTCAAGCAATACTTTTTTAGCATCTAATTGCTCAATAATCGCTTCGATAACGATATCCGCATCGCCTATCGTTTTTCCTTCTGGATCAGATCTTAATCGCTTATGCGCGGAGTCCAGTGTTTCTGGGTCTTTAAGTCGGCGCTTAAATAAACTTGCAGCTTTTATTAAGGCGGGCTCAATTATGTCTTTTTTACTATCCTGAACAGTTACAACAATTTTTTTTAAACTGCACCAGGCAGCAATATTGGCACCCATTACACCTGC
>DJLG01000020.1 GCA_002434915.1 Proteobacteria bacterium UBA6522 | reverse complement strand
TAGAGCTATCAAGTCACTTGATGCGGGTTGTGACATGGTATTGCTATGTAATGCAAAAAAAGAAATTCCTTCAGTGATAAATGCTTTGCAGGATTTTTCATCGCCTTCTTCACAACTACGTTTGATGCGGTTAAAAGGAAGAAAGGATCAAAACTGGCAGACGCTTCGCTCATCAACTCAGTGGAAGACTATGCGGTCACAGATAAGGCAACTTGATGCACAACCTGAACTGGTACTTAAAGGGTGAGAAATGATTTAGAAGATGCTCTTGAGGCACGCCAAAATAGCAAAAAGGTTATTAGTGAAGCTGAAATTGTTGGTGCACTTGATTGCATGGCAAGCGAAGCAGCTTTAATTTTGTCTAACCGAAATCCATTAATTCTTGCAGTAATGCATGGGGGGGTCTTCACTGCAGTAGAACTTTGCCATCGTTTTGATTTTGCTTTTGAATTTGAATTTATTCATCTTACCCGTTATGGAAGATCCCTAAAGGGCGGTAATTTAGATTGGAAGGTTCGGCCAAGCTATGATTTGCAAGGCAGAACAGTCTTAGTAGTTGATGACGTCCTTGATGAAGGTATCACGCTAAAAGAAATACATGCAGAGCTAGAACAATGTGGTGTATCTAAGGTTTATTTTGCAGTGCTAGTTAAAAAGAAACTTAAATCTTTTATGGAACGAATAGACGTAGATTTTCTTGGTGTTGAAATTGAAAGTAATTATCTTTTTGGTTGTGGCCTAGATTACAAAGGGTATTGGCGCGGTTTAAAGGCTCTTTATGCCCTGGATGGGTCACAATGAGTGACCTCGGGTTTATAGTTGGGAGTGCTTTCTCAAATTTAGAACTTGAAATTATGTCAAGGAGTCCAACTAAAACTCCTTTTGGTGTCCCCTCAAGTCCAGTTTTAGAGGTTGTTATTGATGATTGTAGGGTCCCATGTATTCTTCGACATGGTGAAAATGCACAAATACCCCCTCACATGATTAATTATCGAGCTAATCTTTGGGCTCTTTGGGAACATGGTGTTAGACAATGTCTCGGGTTAAGTGCGGTCGGCACTATGGATCAGGGCTTTGCACCAGGCGAGTTAGCAGTTCCAGAACAGATTATTGATTACACTTGGGGTAGAGATCACACTTTTTCAGATGGTAATACGGAACTTAAACATGTGGACTTTACTAGTCCTTTTGATGATAGTTTTAGAGCGAGTATCTTAGAGGCGGCAAAGGTCTCAGACTGCTTAATTCGAGGTGGAGTATATGGGGTAACCCAGGGACCTAGACTTGAAACGGCCTCCGAAATTGACAGGCTAGAACGGGATGGTTGCACCATGGTGGGCATGACGGGTATGCCTGAGGCTGGTTTAGCACGAGAAATTGGTATGAAGTATGCCATTTGTGCAATGGCTGTAAATTATGCTGCAGGGAGAGGGAATGAAGGCGCTAGTATCCATGATCAGTTTAAGCAGTACATTCCCCAAGCAGTACAGCAACTCTTAAAATTGCTAAGTTGTCTAATACCAAATCTTTATAAAAATTATTGAGTAAGGTGGGTTTGGTTAAACATATAAAATGCAGGGTACTGTTAACTAGGCAGTAAATTTTTGGGCTGTGAGCTTAAGTAGTTTAGTTATTAACTTGATTCTCAGTTGCCTCTGGAATATTCGGTTCTGGTGAGGCAGGCTTGACTGAGACCAATATCCCAAATGCAGGATGATCAAAGTAGTGTAGTTCGCCACTTCTTGCGCGCCGCGTAGCTCTAAGTTCATATGCTGATTTTAGGCTCAATTTTTCTAGGCCGTGCCCTACTTTCTTATGTTCAAATTCCTCCGTATAGAAATCTAGAGAGACAGTAATATGGAGGAAGCGGCTCAGGTGTAGTTTGATTGTACCCATTGGGTTAAGTGAATCTAACCTCCAGACTTCAATGGGAACTGCTTCTTCTTCTGATAATCCCTCTTGAATCCAGCCACCATGGGCCAAAACGCTATAGGCATTTATACGGTTCAGCCGAGCAACAGTTGATGATAATTCTAGTTCATTTTTATCTAAAAACCGTGTTTGGTAAGTATGGTGTAACAATTCCTCCTTTTTAGTATTTAGTGTGAGTGCATCAAGTAGTAAGTAATTTTCTTCCACAGCAATCATGTAATCAGGGGCAAGATCTTGTGGGTTATGCACATCGAATGGATTAATGATGTCGTCATAAAATAGGGGATTTATAGGGTCTAGTAAAGGGTCTGATTGTATTTGGAGTATTGGTAGTATTGTTTGAATTCGCTTAGGAGTATTTTGTGTTTCTTCAATAATTACCGTCGGCATAGTTGATGGCAACTTGATAATTCTGGACTGATTTTTTTGATCAAAATTTTCTTCTGCCGGGTTAAATTCATTATAGGAAAAAGCAATGATTTCAACCTGAAAGCGAGGTGCTTTTTCAGTTTTTTCAAGTGCGTCGTTATAATTTTCGAGCTGTTGGGACCAAGCTACCTCTAACGATCCAGTTAGAATCATTAGAACTGTACAAAACACATTAAGAGGAACAGAATTCATCTTCACATTATAACGACCTATTTTTCTAGTCACACTGTATTCTAAATTATTATTTTTATTGAATTTTATATAACTAAAGGTGCTTTCTTACATGGTTTGGTATGCTCTTAACATATGTTAGAAAGATTGGGGAATAACTATGGTTTGTAAGAATAACAAGAAGTGTAGTTTGATCTTTGGCTTTATTGTTCTGTTTGGCGTTGAAAATTCTGTATTAGCTCAGGTTAATGGGGAGATAAATGATCAATCAGAACCATACTCTCTTAATCAGGACCATTTTAATTTTCCTACTGATAGGCCTATAGGATCAACAGCTGCAATGGCACTTGATCTGGATGGCACTAGTATTTGGACATTTGATCGTTGTGGTGATAACTGGTGTGTTGGCTCTGATATGGCGCCTATCCAGAAGTTTGATGCTTCGGGTAATTTGGTTACTAGCTTTGGAGCAAATATGTTTAATCGTCCTCATGGGATTCATGTTGATTACGAAGGCAATATTTGGGTGACAGACTTTGAAGGACCTGATGGCGTTGATCCTAGGCGTGATGGCAAAGGTCATCAAGTCTTCAAGTTCAGTCCAGAAGGTGAATTATTAATGACCTTAGGTAAGCCTGGTATCGCTGGTGATGGGCCAGATGAATTTAATAAACCATCATCTGTGCTTGTAGCGCCCAACGGAGATATTTTTGTCGGTGACGGTCATGGTGGTGATTCTAATGCAAGAGTCTTGAAATTCAGCAGTGATGGCATTTTTATTAAGTCTTGGGGTGGTAGTGGCTCGGCACCAGGGGAATTTAATGAACCTCATGCATTAGCAATGGACTCTGCCGGACGACTTTTCGTCGGTGATAGAGCTAATAGTCGAGTTCAGATTTTTGATCAAGATGGAAATTTTATTGATCAATGGAATCAGTTTGGACGACCAAGTGGCATGGTTATAGATAGTAACGATATTCTTTATATAGCTGATTCAAGTTCTGTGGGTAGGAATCCAGGCTGGCAGGAAGGTATAAGAATTGGCAGCGCAAAAACCGGCGATGTAACAGCTTTTATAGAGGATCCGGATGGAGATGGGTCTCAAGAAGGTGTTGTCGTTGATGTGAATGGTGTCATATATGGGTCTCTAACAGGTGGAATGGCGCTAAGGCGATATGTTGAGAATTGATCAAAAAGGTTTTTTATAAAACTTTTATAGGTTAGGTGATATGGATACAAGAAAAACAAAAATAATCTCTAAGTTTATCTTAAGCATCTTTATGGCTTGGGGTTTCTTATCTGCAGTAAATTTAGCAAGTGGCCAAAACCCTCCGTTGCTTGAGATAACAATCGATGAAGTACATTCTTCATTGTCCTCGGGACGGGTAACATGCCGTTCACTGGTCGAGTTCTATCTTGAAAGGATTGAAGCGTTTGATCAGCAGGGCCCGATATTAAATTCGATCCAGCATATTAATGAGGCTGTCCTTGATGAGGCGGATGCACTTGATCTTTTTTATAGTCATTCAGGTTTTATGGGACCGCTGCATTGTATTCCAATTCTTTTGAAGGATCAGGTTGAAGTTGGCGAGATGCCAACTACTTATGGTTCAGCAGTTTTTGCTGGTTTTGTGTCAGGCCGTGATGCCACGATTGTGAGTCGTATGAAAGAGGCTGGCGCAATTATTATTGCAAAAACAACTATGGGTGAGTTTGCGTCTCGTTATATTGGTTCAGCATTTGGAATTGCACGTAATGCTTATGATCCTACACGCAATCCTAGCGGCTCCTCAGCTGGCACAGGGATTGGAGTTGCCGCTAACTTTGGGTTAATAGGTATTGGTGAAGATACTGGCGGTTCTATTCGTGGTCCTGCATCGGTTCATAACTTGGTTGGATTGCGACCAACCGTACCTTTGGTTAGTCGTTTTGGGATGATGCCAGCTAATCCAACAAATGACACTTTAGGACCAATTGCTAGAACGGTTACGGATGCGGCAATTTTGCTGGATGTTATTGCTGGCTATGATTCTAATGATCCTGTTACTGCTTACTCTGTTGGAAATATTCCAAACAGCTATAGAGATTTCCTTGTTCTAGATAGTTTGCGCGGTGCGCGTATTGGAGTAATACGCCAATCTATGGACCCAAGTACTGACCCAGAATCAGAAGATTTTCAAAAGGTTCGAGATGTTATTGATTTGGCAATAGAAAAAATCGAATCACTTGGAGCGATACTTGTAGACCCAGCTGAATTTCCTCTTATGGAGATCGTGCATGAGACGTATGGAAACAATAATTATGAAACAGAAGAGGCGATTAACGAATATTTAGCTAATCTTCCTGGGTCGCCAGTTTCAAGCCTTGGGGAGATTCTTTTGCAAGGGAAAGTCACTCCTTGGCGAGCGAGTGATCTTATGGGTGTTATTGGTAGGTCTACTCAAGACCCAGGATACCTTCAATTTATGCTTGCAAGGGAAACTATACGTGAAGCAGTTCTAGCTTATATGGCGGAGGCTCAATTGGATGCCCTAATTTATGCAACCTTTGATCATCAAACCACTTTAATTGCGCCAGATGCTTTAAGTAACTCAGACACTCAAGATGCTTATGGAAGGGGCAATAATCGACGATTAAGCCCACTAGTGGCTTTCCCAGCTATTACTGTGCCGGCTGGTTTTACAGTAGATGGGTTGCCTGTCGGAATCGAGATGCTTGGCAGGGCTTTTAGTGAGGGTATGTTGCTTGGTTTTGCTTATGATTATGAACAATCTACCAATCACCGTAAGCCGCCTAGTTCAACGCCATCTCTTGAATGATAGAATGCCGTCTGTTTGAAGACCCCAATGAGAACAAAGGAATCAATAATGAACCGATTTAGAACAATGGTTGTTGTTTTAATCACTATATGTGCTGGACCTGCTTTTTCGCAGGCCTGGATAGATTATTACAGTTCAATTGATGATTTCCGAATCCATACTCCAGGTGAATTCGAGGTGTCAGAAACCTTTTATTCTTCTGAGTATGGTGTTGAGCTTCCTGCTCGTGTCTATAGTTATGAGCCAGGCGAAGATTATTATGCTGTTACGGTAGTTGATTACACCCAGTCTGAAAGGCTTCATGAAGAACGCGCAAGGAATGAGGCGGAATATCTTTTGTATTGGGAGATTGATATCAGAGCATCAGTAGCTTATGCCGCAACCAATTTTCGTCAACGAGGAGGCGAAGTAACTTACGATGCTTATCACTATATTGATCGTATTGAAGGACATCAGCTACAGATCACAAACGAAGATAATTCACGAACATATGCAGCCATGTATTTGCATGACAGCCGTCTCTATATTGTTGAGGCGACAGTAGAACCAGGGTCTTTGCCACCAGGGTTTTTTCAGCAATCTTTGCAGTTTATGGATGAAAATGGAGTTCGTATTCGTTATGAGAATTTTTTAGAGGCAAACAAGGTTCGCACATCATGTGGAGGGGTTCAGGAAGGAATAGCATGCAATGATTGGACTAGGTGATTAATCATCCATGCATATCAGTATGCTAAGGAGGGTATAAAATGAAATGTCTTATGAAAATTTTAGGCTTTATGTTACTTGCTACGATTAGCAGCTTCACGCCTGCACATCATTCTCATGGAAATTATGAAATGACCGAGTACGTGCATCTTGAAGGGATTGTGCGACAACTTCATATGGTTAATCCACATGCGTGGATTTATCTTGAAGTAATGCAGGATAGTGGAGATGCAGAAATGTGGGCATTGGAGGCAGGTAGCGTCCGTGCACTCACTAGAAATGGAATCAATGAAGATACAATTTCAGTTGGTGAAACAGTTTCTGTGCGTTGCCATCAATTAAGAGATGGCGCTAGAGGTTGTCTTCTGGGTTTTCTGACTGGTACTGACGGTGTAGAGAGATTGTGGGATTAAGTAGGCTTCCATATTTTAGAGTCAGAATAACTTTATACAAAAACAATAACACTTAGGGTAAAGCTAAATGTTTTAAAGGTAGATGTCTCTTTGGGGTTGAGGGGGGAGTTATGCGTCCAGCGTATTTAATAGCTGATATAAACCCGCATAATCTAGAGCGGTATCAGGACTATATAAATAATGTACCTGATTTGATAAAGAGACATGGTGGGAGATACCAAGTACGTGGTGGTAATGTAGATATACTCGAAGGTAGCTATTCTCCTTCACGTCTTATCGTTCTAGAATTTCCAGATCGTGCGGCAGCACTTGCTTTCTATAACGATCCGGACTATCAACCTTATAAACGCCTCAGGCAGTCTGTTTCTGATGGTAGCTTAGTCTTAGTAGATGGATGTTAATTATTGAAAAAATTCTCATAGAACTTCGCTTTAGGGGTCGACTATTTTTTATTAAATAAGATAGGTGTTCTATACATAACTCAGGGGGGTTATATATGGCAAGTTTTTTATCAAGACGTGAGATGTTAAAGCGTGCTGCAGCTGCAGGAATGACTAGTGCAGTTCCAGCTAAAGCTCTCGCACAGGTCCTTCCTGAGCGAACCAGAGATCAATTTGAGAACTTAAGCAGTGTGGAATCTAAAATTCTTGAAGCAATTGTTTCGCGCTTGATTCCCACAGATGAAAATGGCCCCGGTGCTTTAGAGGCTGGTGCAGCCAATTACATTGATAAAGGGCTTGCAAATGCGCTTTCTAAATCACATACAGCCTATTCTTCTGGTCTTGCAGCCCTTGATGCTTATGCTCACCAGTTGACTGGTCGAGGTTTTGTGGTTCTTGAGCACAGTGAGCAGGATTCTTTATTAGAAGATTTAGAGCAAAACCTTGCTGTTGGGTTTGATCCGGATTCTGCAACGTTCTTCAATCTAGTTTTGCGCCATACGATTGAGGGCACATTTTCTGATCCTGCTTATGGAGGAAATCAAGATTTCATTGGGTGGGAGATGATTGGATATCCAGGTATCCGGCTCGGAGTTACGGTTGAACAACAGCAGATGGATCATTTTCCTCAAATGAATCGGGTGTCTGCCCATGATTTACCTATGTTTGATGTCAATATTTCAGAGGAAAGTGGCAATGACGATTAGGCTTCCTGGAACTGATGTTGTAACAATCGGACTTGGTGGAGCTGGTGGTATAGCAGTACTGCCACTTACGGAGTCAGGTATTGATGTTGTGGGTCTTGAAGCTGGCAGGTGGATGTCACCTAGTGATTTTGCACCAGATGAACTAAGAAATAATTATAGAGGTTGGCCACAGTCTGTACAGAAAGCAAACCGGGAAGTTCCTGTCCATCGTGCGAATGAGCAATCACCTGAGTTTGCGCGAGATAGTTTACATCCAATGATGAATGCGGTGGGGGGTACAACGCTTCATTACTATGCTCGGAGTTACCGGCTACATCCTTGGGACTTTAGTGTAGTGAGTGAAACTGCTCGTCGTTATGGTGGTGATCGAATTCCTGAAGGTTCCACAGTTGAAGATTGGCCATTAACTTATGCTGATCTTGAACCTTTTTATGACAGACTTGAATATGAGTTAGGAGTAGGTGGTTTTGCTGGAAACATTAACGGCAATATTGATACACGTGGAAATATTTTTGAGGGCCCACGTACACGCGACTATCCGATGCCACCGCTGAGGAGTACCAAATTTACGGAAATGATGTCTGATGCTGCAAGACGACTTGGTTATAACCCATTTCCTTCGCCTGCGGCTATTAATTCCCAAACACACAACAATAGACCCGCATGCCAGTATCATGGTTTTTGTAATCGTGGTGGATGCCATTTAGAAGCCAAGAATTCCACTGCTGTGACTACTATTCCAAAGGCTGAGGCAACAGGAAATTTAAAGATTGTTACGCAATCTCATGTTACAAAGATTCATGTGGACGCTGAAGGTAGGGCGAGCGGGGTAGAGTATCTTAGGGATGGAGAAACCTATATTCAGCCGGCTGAGGTTGTTTTGTTGGCAGGTTATACCTATGAAAATACTCGATTACTTTTATTATCAAACTCAGATGCATATCCCTCAGGATTATCAAATAATCATGGCCAAGTAGGCCGACATTACATGACGCATGCTCAAAGAGGAGGTGTTCTCGGTCTATTTCCCCATAGACTAAATAGGTGGTATGGACTTCCTGCTCAAGGTTCGGGTATAGATGAGTGGGCAGATGACAATTTTGATCATAAAGATTATGACTTTATTGGAGGCGCACATTTTTGGGTTTCCCAAGATTCGCGACCTATTTTAGCCTCAAGGATGAATACATTTGGGCGTGCGCCCCGATGGGGGTCTCAATGGAAAGAGTTTATTATGGAGAACGCAGACCGGTGGGTTGGGGCACATCTCCAGAAGACCACCTTGCCTTACGAAGATAATTACTTAGATTTACATCCAACAATAACAGATCCACTCGGGTTCCCGGTATGTCGAATCACAGCTGAGTACAAAGATAACGAAAAAAAATTAGCTAGGTTTACGCAAGAGAAGATGGAGCAATGGTTTAGGGAAGCTGGAGCAATTGATACTTTTCGTATGCCTTTGGGACCAATGGGACCTTCAACTCATGCTTACGGTGGCACCCGTATGGGTAATGACCCGGACACTAATGTTGTCAATCGGTGGGGATTCTCTCATGAAGTTCCAAATCTGGGTATTTTAGGGGCATCGGTAATGGGTACAAGCGGAGCAAGAAACCCCACCTTAACAGTACAAGCACTCGCATGGCGCACAGCTCAGCATCTAGTTGAAAACTGGAGGAACATTGCGATTTAGAGTGTGTGTTGTTTTCATGTTTTATAGCTAATTAAATATTGGGTAATACGATCAATACATGCTGTTTTTAAAGGTGATCATGTATGGTGCTTAAGAATAAGTTTTCGATCCAAAATATCATGGGATATAAACTACGTTCTTTTACTGTATTTGTAGTTTTAAGTGGTATTAGCTGCCAACCTCTAGATGACATATCTGAAGATCTGCCATCTGACTTATCAGAGTTTGGTAAACCTTTATTTAGTATTGACTCCGGTTGGCCCCAGGTACCAGTCCAGTGGAGGCTTGGAGAAGTCTCAAGTATTGCTCTGGATAGCGATGATAATGCTTGGTTTTTGCATCGACCATGGACGCTTACAGAGTCGGAAGCGAGTATGGCCGCGCCTCAAATTTTAGGGTTTGATAGTGCAGGTTCTTTTCTTGCTGCTTGGGGAGGCCCTGGGAATGGTTACGAATGGCCGCAGCGAGAGCATGGTCTTCATATAGATCACCAAGGTTTTTTTTGGGTTGGTGGTAATAATTGCCCCGTTCAAAATGAGCCTGGCCTTGATCCTATATCGGATGATCAGGTACTAAAGTTTTTGCCTGATGGTACGTTTGTTATGCAAATAGGAAATAGCAATTCTAGTACCGGTAACTCAGATATAGTCAATCTCAATAGACCCGCAGATGCCGTAGTCTATGCACCGACAAATGAGGTGTTCGTTGCAGATGGATACGGTAACCACAGAGTTGCTGTTTTCGATGCAGATACAGGTATTTTTAAGCGTATGTGGGGCGCATTTGGAAATATCCCAGAAGATAATGAACAGTGTCCTTATGTTTTCCTTGATTCAGTTCCTGATGGGCCAGGTCCTTCACAGTTCAGTATCGTCCATGCCATTCGTATTTCGAATGATGGTTTGGTTTACGTAGCAGACCGAGAAAACAGACGTGTCCAAATATTTTCTTTAAATGGAAGGTATGTGGATCAGATCATCCAACATGACATTCCTTTTGCGAGAAATATTGCTTTATCACCAGATGAAGAACAGCAGTTTCTTTATGTGGGGGGTGGTCCAGGTATTATGGTTTTTAACCGTCTTAGTCTTCGGTTTCTGACAAGTATAGAAACGACTGTTGGAACCGGTCACCATATCCAGACTGATTCGCAGGGCAATATCTATATTGCTGCTACTGGTGTTGGGTATGAGCGGCTAATCTACTTGGGATTATCCTCCGAACTACCGGATTAGCCCCTGACTTCGAGGGTGTTAGCGGTAAATAATTCTTCTATTTCAGGTATACGCTGAATAAGATTTTGTTCATGTAGGTATTTAGGCAAAGTTGATAAAGCCAAACGGTTGGATTCAATGCCATATGGCCAAAAATCATGACCCATTACACGCCTGGTTTCTTCCATTTCAGCAACGACCCATGGCAGAGTAATCTTAAGTGCATCAGTTTCCATCATTTCGGCATAAGCTAATTCTTTGGCTTTTTTGAAAGCCTCATATAAGCTCAACGCAGCCCATGGATTTGCATCATAAACCTCGCGTCGGAACACTACTGTATGCATTATTGGAAAAATACCTGTACGTTCAAAATACTCTTTTTCGGACTCTCGATAGTCTGAAAATAACCGACGAACCGATGAATTTTCGCTATTAAGAGACATTGGTGCATTAGGTGAAATAATTGCATCAAGCTCTCCTGTTTCAAGCATAGGCCCCATATCTTGTTCAATTGGCATCCTATGGAGAACAACGCTTTCCGGTAAATCAAAATCAATTCTCGATGGACGTTGTAGGCCATCTTGTGTCCCGCTAAACCATTCAATTGAATCTGGTTTTACCCCATATTCATCAAGCAGTAGTCCTCTAGCGACTACTGCAGCTGTCATAGAATATTCGGGCACACCGATTTTCTTGCCTATGAGGTCTTTAGGTTCATTTATACCAGCATTTTTGTTGATAAAAATACATGAATGACGGAATAGACGTGATGGAAATACTGGTATTGCAATAAATTTTTCATCGCCTTCTGCTCGAAGCATAGTATAGTTAGAAAGCGAAAGTTCTGAGACGTCGAATTCTTGATGTCTCAGCATGCGGAAAAAGGTTTCACTCGGGCGAGATATTATAGGCTTGATATCTATTCCTTCAGGTTTAATGGTGCCATCCATTAATGGTTTAACTCGATCGTAATCCCATGCGGCAAAAGTAAGGCTTAGTCGGCTCATAATGCGTCTCCGAACTTAATGAATAAGTGAAATACACAGGCATGTTCGGCTTGTGCTTCCTAAATGGTAACATCCCAGCTGTGTCTAGCTTTCAAGTATGACTTTTCTAGTTGAGAACCATAAATAGCTTCTACCATGGTGCTTAATCTAGGTAAAATCTGTAAAGGTGAAGGCCTTTACACATAAAAATATGTGATAGTGGTTTCATCAGGCATTTACAAGTAACTAAGAAAAACTTTTGATTGAGCGTATAAATCCATTGAAAAACAAAAGATTAGAGATGTGGGTATGTTTGTGTGGCATGTCTGTATTAATAATTCAATTAGCATCTTGTGCAGTGCCGCAGACGGTCATTCAGGAGGTGCCGGAGTCTACTGAAGAAGTTTTATCGGTAGTGCCTACTAGCGTCTCAGACCCAGATGGTTTCTTTACCAGAGCTCAAGCCTCTCGGGGTGAGCGACGATTTGACCAGCTTTGCGCAGATTGTCATAGAGGTGTTGAAATTAGACGAATTTGGTTTGGTGGCCAGAGTCATCAGACGGCGAATAGTCTTTATGAAGTTATATCTACAACAATGCCTGACGGGAACCCAGGAGGTCTTAATTCCGATCAGTATACTGATATTGTGGCCTTCTTATTAAGCTTAAATGGTTATTCAGAAGGTCAAAACGAATTACACTCAGATCAGGAAATACTTGAAGGGATAAGAATTCCACTACCCTAGACGGCAACAATAAAAAAATAGTTTGTGATCAGGAGAACAGATTGATGATGAAAAAAAGAAATAGACCTTTTTCAGGAGGCATAGTTATAGCGATTGCAACTCCTTTTTTCTTTTGGGGTACTTTGTTCTCACAAGAGAATCCTGGTCTTGAGGGAGAGTGGCGGTATATAGGTGGAAATGCCTCCCACACACGCTATACCCCGTTAGATCAAATTAATGCAGATAATTTTGAGGAACTTGAGATTGCTTGGATCTGGCGAGGAGATAATTACGGCCCACGTGTCGACTATGTCTTTCGTTCCACACCTCTTTATATCGATGGATTGCTTTACACAGTTGCGGGACAGCGTCGAACGGTAGCTGCTATTGATCCTTCAACAGGGGAGACCATGTGGACTTATCGTGAACCTCACACGACACGTTTTGATCGTGGCATGCGAAATAATTATGGGAAAGGCGTTACCTATGCAGAAGTTAATGGAAGTGGTGTTATTTATACAACCACCCCCGGATTCTTTCTTCATGCCCTAGATGCTGAAACTGGACGCCCCTTAGAAGATTGGGGCGCATCTGTGCCAATAGAGGGATTTCCACAAACAGGTGTCGTCGACATGCTTCCTGATTTAGTTAGTGATTGGGAGCCATGGCTTACCTCAGATTATAACTATGACCCTTACGAGGGAATCCCTAGGGAGTTAGGGAATCTTAGTACTTCCTCACCACCAATAGTCGTTAACGGCGTAGTAATTGTCGGTAATGTGCATGAGCAGGGTTACTATCAAACACGTAATGAAAATATACCGGGCGATATCTTAGCTTACGATGCTGAGACCGGAGAATTTCTATGGAAATTCCATGTTATCCCACGTCCTGGGGAATTCGGTCATGAAACTTGGGAGAACGACGCATGGAAAACTACTGGGGACGTGTCTTCCTGGGCACCAATGTCTGCGGACCCAGAGTTAGGTCTTGTTTATATTCCAACAAATCCTCCCACAATGGATTTTTATGGGGGATTTCGACCTGGAGATAATTTGTATGGGACAAGTATCATTGCATTAGATGTGGAGACAGGTGAGCGAGTTTGGCATTTCCAGACGGTGCATCATGATATTTGGAATTTTGATAATCCAGCTGCACCGGTTCTCCTTGATGTTGTGGTAGATGGGGTGCCAACACCAATAGCGGTAGAAACTACTAAGCAAGGTTTTGCCTATACCTTTAATCGTGAAACTGGTGAGCCAGTTTGGCCTATGGAGGAACGTTCTGTTCCTCAGTCAGAGATACCAGGAGAGCAGCTTTCGCCTACGCAACCCTTTCCATCCAAACCAGCAGCCTTTCAGTTGCAGGGATTAACCGAAGACGATCTGATTGATTTTACACCTGAGTTGAGAGCAGCAGCTATAGAAGTTATGAAAGACTATAGGACTGGTCCTCTTTTCAATCCTCCAATCCAGGTCGGACACCCATCCGGTCTGCGATCATTCGTGAGTTGTCCTAGTGGCGCATCTAATATATTTGGTCCGCCATCAGCGGATCCTGAAAGTGGTGTTCTCTATGTTCCAACATTACGCAGTTGCAGATCTGAAAATGTTGTACCTGGCGTCGAGATGGATGATCCTTATGACCCCATGACTACTGGCGAGACTATTTCAGATTGGGTTGTTGCTAATCGTGGGGATTTTATGGGTAGAGGTCCTCAAGGGCTACCAATTCTTAAACCGCCATACAGCGAAATCGTTGCTATAGATATGAACTCTGGGGATCATATTTGGGCTCAACCGAATGGAGATACACCTGAAAGGATAAAAAATCATCCGGCTCTTCAGGGTTTGGATATTCCAAAAACTGGAGTTCCTTCCCATCCGATAACTATGGTTACAAAATCATTGCTTATATCTGCTGAAGGTGGTGCAGGTGCCCCTGTATTGCATGCTCTGGATAAAAGTACTGGTGAAATTCTTGGAACAATTGATCTGCCTGCTACAGGTCGCTATGGCATGATGAGCTATTTGCATGAAGGTGCACAATACATCGTTGTGCAAGTTTCAAGTGCAAACTATCCAGGGGCCTTAGCAGCCCTGAGATTGCCTTGATGGGAGATGCTTTATCGTTCAGATGCAGGTTTTGTTTTTTAACCTTTATCAGTAGTGTTTCTTTGCCGCTGGTTTCTAATGGACAAGGAACCTTACATGATGAGCGTGAGGTGCATTTGACTGAGGTTCGGCAACTTACATTTGGTGGAGAAAATGCGGAGGCTTACTGGTCACCTGATGGCACAGAACTGGTCTTTCAGTCGACTCGAGAGCCATACGAGTGCGATCAGATTTTCCGTATGCCAATTACTGACCCTTCAGCGCTGTCACTTGTTTCTACAGGTCAGGGTAGGACAACCTGTGGATACTTCACCTCTGATAGCGAACGTATTATTTTTTCTTCAACACATGCAGATAACGCGCAGTGTCCAATTCCACCAGATCATTCTCAAGGTTATGTTTGGCCTTTATATGATAGTTTTCAGATTTATAGCGCCGAACCTGATGGTTCTGATCTTATACCTCTTACCGATACTAATGCTTACGATGCTGAGGCAACAGTTTGTTCGGTGGATGGTTCCATCGTGTTTACTTCGACTCGAGATGGCGACCTAGAATTGTACCGAATGGAAGCAGATGGCTCGGATGTTAGACGGCTTACCGAATCATCTGGATATGATGGCGGTGCATTTTTCTCCAGGGATTGTTCTCGTATTGTTTGGAGAGCCTCGAGACCTACTGGAGATGCGCTTACCGATTATCAGTTGCTACTTGAAGAGGATCTTGTGCGTCCTAGTGATATGGAACTCTGGGTAGCGAATGCAGATGGTTCAGAAGCTAGGCAGATTACTTATCTTGGAGGAGCAAATTTTGCACCTTTTTTCTTTCCTAATGGTGAGCGGGTACTCTTTTCATCAAATCATCATGATCCCAGTCGTCGGGAGTTTGATATTTGGGCTATAGATATAGACGGAACGAGTTTAGAGCAGGTGACTTTTACCCCAGACTTTGATGGGTTTCCCATGTTCTCTCCAGATGGTGAATCCTTAGTTTTTGTTTCAAACCGTAACCAAGGTGCGCCAGGAGAAACAGATATTTACCTTGCTAATTGGAATGATAGTGAGACAAGACTTGCTGAAAGACCGGTAGATCGTTACATAGCAGATGTGGCTTGGTTGGCAGATGATGAGAGAACTGGTCGTGGCATACGTACTTCAGGATTAGCCGCATCTGCTGATTGGTTAGAGGAGCAATTTAAGCAGATTGGTTTAGAACCAGCAGGTGGTGATGGTAGTTATAGGCAGAGTTTTGATGCAGTTTATGAGGTTCAAAGAGGTATCAATTCATCTTTGGTTATTGACGGCGAATCTGTACCATCTGATGACTTTGTAATTCCTGGTTTTTCTGCAAATTCGACGCTTTCAGCACCAGTTATTTTTACTGGCTGGGGTATCAAATCAGATGAGTATGAAATTGATGATTATGAGGGTTTAGATGTTGAAGGGCATATTGTTTTAGTTAGACGCTATACACCTGATGGAGGAGTTTTTGAAGACCCCACTTTACAAAGGCGTTTTGGTGACTTGCGCTATAAAGCATTTATGGCTCGTGAACATGGTGCCATTGGTCTTTTGGTTGCAGATTTGCCATTAAATAATGATGAGGAAGAGCCAGCACTCCCTAATCTGAGAATAGACTCTCAAGGTAGTGCGGGTATTCCAGTGGCAGTTATAACTCGTGATTGGGCAGAGTCATTAATTAACAGTGATCAAAGTATTAATTTTACAGCTGAGTTAATTATGAGTACACGACAGATAGACAATATTGTTGGACGGTTATCAGCTACTGACCGGATTCCTGGAGCAGTTTTGATAGGCGCTCATTATGACCACTTAGGTTTCGGTGGTTCAGGTTCTCTTACTCCAGAGGTATCTGAACCTCATAATGGCGCAGACGATAATGCATCTGGGACTGCTGCATTGCTTGAGGCAGCAAGAGTGCTTTCAAATCGAACTGATATCCTAAGACGTGATGTGATTTTTGTTGCGTTTACTGGTGAGGAGGCTGGCCTTCTTGGTTCAAGTTATTTAACTCAGAATCCACCTGCTGGGACTGCCCCAGCTGGGTTAGTGGCTATGCTTAATATGGATATGGTGGGCCGGCTACGCAATAACCGTGTTGCAGTTCTAGGTAGTGACTCTGCTGAGGAGTGGGATGAGGTTGTTCAACCAGTTTGTGACAAATTACGAATTGAGTGCCAGCTAGGTGGGGACGGCTACGGCCCTTCTGATCAGACACCTTTTTATGCTGCGGGTGTTCCAGTGCTTCACTTTTTTACTGGTACACATGCCGAATACCATAAACCTTCCGATGATATAGGTCTTATCAATGCTGCTGGTGGAGTGAAAATTGCGAATCTAGCAGCTGAAGTTGCAGCCAATCTAAGTGGAATTGATACATTAACTTATCTTGCTTCGGAAGCTCCAGCTCCCATGGGCGATATGCGAGGTTATGGAGCTTCGCTTGGCTCTATTCCTGACTATGCAGGCTCTTCCGAAACTCGCCCAGGGATGCTTTTATCTGGTGTCCGTGCCGGAGGTCCTGCAGAAGATGCAGGGCTTCAGCGAGGTGATCTAATTACTGAGCTTGCTGGGCGTGAGGTTAGGGATATTTATGACCTTATGTTTATCCTTCAAGAGGTTAAGCCGGGTGAACAAGGTAATATTGTTTATGAGCGTGAAGGAGAAATGATTGAGACCATTGTTATATTTGGAGGTAGTAGTGGCCGTTGATAGTCACTCATAATTAAAAAATGAAAAGAAGAACTTTTTGTGGTCTTTCTGTAGCAGCTTTAAGCGTATTAGCAACTTCATGTAAAACATCAAGCTATGTCCGCATAGGAGCGGGTAATCCTGGTGGGGCTTTTTTTGTTTTTGCAGGCGCTATTAGTACGTTATTGGATACGGCAGGTATGAATCCGCGGGTACAGACGACAGGAGGGGGGGCTCAGAACGCAATTTTATTAGATATAGGCGAGCTTGATATTGGCATTATGAATAATATAGATGCTGCTAAAGCGCTTTATGAAGATGATCGTTTTAACGTAAGAAGCATAATGCCAATTTTTAATGGAACACATCATTTTGTAGTCAATGCTGATTATCCTATACATACTTTGTCTGATCTTGAAGGTCAGCCATTTGGTCTTGGAAACAGGGGTAGTACTCATGATGTTGCAGCTCGACAAGTTTTTGACATCCTTGGTATAAAACCAAGAGTTCAAAATGCTGGTAAGGGTGATACAAACAATATGGTGAGGGATGGGTTGCTTCGAGGTTTTTTTGCTACAAGCGCTGTTCCGATGCCAGCAATTTTGGAATTGCAGACCTCACTAAATCTGCGCTTACTTGAGTTTACAGATGAAGAATATTTTCTTGTTGGAAACAGAGCTCCCTGGCTAATAAAGGATTCGATTGCGCCAGTTTATAACGGGGCAGAAAATCCAGTAAAAAGCTTTTCATCATGGAGCGCGCTTATGGCGAACAAGAACGTCGACCATCAAGTAGTCTATGATATTTTGGATGCCTGCTACTCAGGTGCTGATTCGATTGAACGTGCACATTCCTCGGCAGATATAGATCCTAATCTTATTTCTACATTAGTTGCACCGTTACATTCAGGAGCAGAAGCATACTACCGCGATAAAGGTATTATGATTCCTGATAAGTTAGTTGCATAAAGCGCAGAGAATTTGTGTCTGATAAACCTCAGCTATCTCAGAGTAAGAGCTCATTAAGAGGCCGTTGGCTTTCTAGAACCGGACCTTTGTACCGGTTTGCCATTATCATTGCTGTCGTAGGAGCTTTATTTAACATTATTGGGTTAAATTTGTATCCTGTTGATGCATTTATTTTGCGTCCTACCTTCTTGTTTGTATGCTCCGTCATTGCATTTATTATCTACCCTGCTGGTAAGACTGATAAGGATCATCTTGGGATTTACGATATTGGCTTACTTTGCATCAGTCTTCTAGCTTATCTTTACACAATCTTTAATTACGATGGTTTAGCAGCAAGGGCTGGAGTCCTTTGGATCACACCGGATCTCATCGCTGGCGGTATGATTTGCGTAGCAATTCTTGAGCTTGCACGGCGTACGATGGGTCCGGCACTTCCAGTTCTTGCACTGCTTCTTATGGGTTATGCCTTGGGCGGCCCATACTTCCCAGGTATTTTAGGTCATCCTGGTTTTGGGATTGATCGTCTTATTAGTTATATCTATAGCCTTGATGGGATTTTTGGTACCCCTGTTTCGGTTACCGTCACCTATGTTTTTGTCTTTGTTTTATTTGGTGCTTTGATGGAGGCAACGGGTGGTGGAAAGGTGTTAATTGATGTGGCGGTTAGTTTAACCGGTAGATCACGGGGAGGTAGTGCAAAAATTGCTATCGTAGGGAGTTCTTTTTTTGGAACTCTTAATGGAAGCCCAGTTGCTAACGTGTCTGCTACTGGGGCTTTTACTATTCCACTGATGAAAAAGACTGGATATCAACCAGCATTTTCTGGTGCTGTGGAAGCTGCCGCATCAACTGGAGGTCAAATACTACCTCCAATTATGGGAGCTTCGGTGTTTATCATGATGGACATTCTCGGCTCTGACTATGTTTCTATAGCAAAGGCAGCTCTTATCCCTGCTTTGCTTTATTACGTGGGTGTTTTTTGGATGGTAGATTTGGAGGCTCGAAGAACTGGTGTGCAGGGTCTTCCTGAAGATGAAATTCCACGTGCGAGAGAAGTACTGAGAGATGGCGGCTATTTGCTGATACCTATCCCAATCTTGCTTTATGCCTTGTTAGTTGCTCAAGTTTCACCTTTAAGAGCTGGCTTGATAGGTGCGCTTAGTTGTTTAGTAGTGGGGTGTTTAGGAAAGAAAGATAGTTCTTCACGGCCTCGTCTTAGCCTTAAAGCTATAGTAAATGCGCTTTATGTGACGATGAAGAGCTCTATTTTGGTAGCAGCAGCCTGCACAGTTGCGGGTATAGTTTTAGGAGTTTTAGGTCTTACAGGACTTGGTTTAAATATAGCTAACATCATTCTAAACTATTCGATGGGAATTTTGCCTTTAGCGTTAATGTTAGCCACGGTAGTAGCCATTGTAATGGGTATAGGAATGCCCACTACGGCTGCTTACATTATTTGTGCCACGATTATTGCCCCAGGACTAGTTGAAATGGGGGTAACAGCTATAGGGGCACATTTATTTGTTCTGTACTTTGCTAATCTATCAAACATTACGCCACCTGTAGCATTAGCGTGCTATGCGGCTAGTGGGATTTCTGGGGCTAACCCATTAAGCATTAGTATTACGGCTTTCAAACTTGGTTTAGCTGGGTTTTTGGTGCCTTATGCTTGGGTTTATGGGCCACAGCTTCTTATGGATGGGTCACTGCTATCGGTCAGTTATGCAACAATTACAGCCTTAGTGGGCATACTTGCACTTGGGGTTAGCCTGCAAGGAATAATTGGCTCAAATAAATTGGGTTGGGTTTCGCGAGTATGTGCTGCGATTTCGGCAATTTTGTTTGTTATGCCAACAGTTTTAACGGATCTTTTTGCATTAGGGTTTATTTTAGTTTCGATGATGATAGTTTTGTGGAAGAAACATAAAAATTCTGAAGAGAGTGTGAAGACTCTCTAAAATATGTGCTTCGAGTTTTTAGGGTATGGGTTGAATGAAGGGAGGTAAAAATGGCACAGGCATTGGAATTTAACGCTACGCAATATGAACACATCAAGTTGGATCAGGTGGAAGGGTTTCCTACCATTACTATGGTTCGTTCCCACCGCCGCAACTCTCTAAGTGAAGACCACATTCGTGAGCTTTTTGACGCATTTGAAGTTATAGCTAATAGTGATGCTAGGGGTGTTGTATTAGCAGCTGAAGGACCTGTTTTCTCTTCTGGTCATGACTTTAATGATATGTATGGTCGTGATATGGATGGAATGAAGAAGCTTCTTGATTTGTGTGGCAAGTTTATGCAGTTTCTACAGCAAATACCTCAGCCTGTTGTTGCTCAGGTTGAGGGTTTAGCAATGGCCGCGGGTTGTCAGTTAGTAGCCTCTTGTGATTTTGCTGTAGCGGGAGAATCTGCTCATTTTCAAATGCCGGGTGGTGGAGGTGGATGGTTTTGTCATACTCCTGGTGTTGCGCTTGTGCGTGCAGTAGGACGTAAACGAGCTGTTGAGATGTTATTAACCGGTGATCCAATAGACTCAAGAACAGCGGCTGACTGGGGTTTAATTAATAAAGTTGTACCGGATGGTGAAGTTCCAGAAAAAGCTCGTGAACTTCTACATCGAGCTACTCGTGGCAGCAGATATTCTAAGGGAGAGGGTAAGAGAGCTCTTTATCGACAAATGGATTTAGATATTGCAGCCGCCTATGATTTTGCAACTGACGTTATGGCAAGAACTTCTCAATCACCAGATGGCCAGGAAGAAATGATTTCGTTTATAGAAAAGCGTCGTCCTAAATTTGGTAGTTAAATTAACAAGTAGATTAATCCTAAAGATTTGACTAGATAAGTTTATCAAGAAGATTTTTGACTGCTAAAGGGCGTTCTTCGTCAGTTGCTAGTTTCCATCTGATACGGATTTTGAATGGCCCATCTAATCGGAAAGATTCGGGTTCTTTTTCCACTAGTTGTAAGATTTTTTCAGGGTTAACAGTTGCGTTTTTTCCGAACCTAAGATAACCACCTACATTATCAATTCGTATTTTTTTTATACCTAAAGATAGTGCTATGAGTTTTAGTTTTGTTAGTTCAAATAATGTCTGTGCAACAGTTGGAAGCAAACCAAAGCGATTAATTAGTTCTACCTGTAGTTCCTGTAAGACCCCTTCAGACTCAGCACTAGCGATTCTCTTATAATGCACTAAGCGCATGTGAATATCTGGCATGTAATCTTCTGGAATAAGTGCTGGTAGACCAATTTCTACCTCAGGACCATGTTCAAGCGCATATTCTAATTGTGGTTCCACCCCATCGCGTAAAGAATTAACAGCACGAGCTAGTAAATCATTGTATAGGTTGAAACCAACAGCGTGAATTTGACCACTCTGTTCTTCTCCAAGAAGTTCTCCAGCACCACGGATCTCAAGATCATGAGTAGCTAATGTAAATCCTGCGCCGAGTCCTTCTAGTGCTTCAATTGCCTCTAAGCGCTTAGCAGCATCTGGAGTTAAAGCTTTCAGGGGTGGAGCAATTAGATAGGCATATGCTTGATGATGAGACCTTCCGACTCTCCCTCTAAGCTGATGCAATTGAGCTAATCC
>DJLG01000100.1 GCA_002434915.1 Proteobacteria bacterium UBA6522 | reverse complement strand
CGTTTTCTATGAAGGAAATTATGCGGACTACTCAGCGGATCTAAGACGACGAAAGGGAGAAGATGCCGATCAACCTAAAAGGATACGATACAAACGTCTAACTGAATAAAACATTTTATAACCTAACTCAACTAGGAACTTATCTTAAACTTTTCTGATGTTATTACCTTGTATCAACCCAATCACGGGCGTTTAAAAAAAGTTTATACCAAGGCGAATTCTCTCCCCATTCCGGTGGATGCCAGGAGTTTTGTATGGTTCGAAAAACACGCTCAGGATGAGGCATCATAATTGTGACCCGACCATTCTCACTAGTCAGACCAGCAATACCGCGAGGAGAACCATTGGGATTAGAAGGATAGCTATCTGCGGTTTTACCGTAGTTATCGACATAGCGCACACAAGTAAAATTGCTATCGCAAGCATCAAGAGCCTCATCGGATCTAAACTCGGCTTTTCCTTCACCATGAGAAGTTACTATAGGCATACGTGAACCATTCATTTCTCTTAACAAGATTGATGGACTTGGCTCTACATAAACTAAAGATAAGCGTGCTTCAAACTGGTCAGATCTATTACGAACAAAATGCGGCCAATGGTCAGTGCCAGGAATTAAATTCTTTAGTGAAGCAAGCATCTGACATCCGTTACACACCCCAAGAACAAAACTATCTTCCCGTTGAAAATATTCCTCAAATTTATCCCGAACAGCATCATTATAAAGTATCGATTTTGCCCAACCCTCCCCGGCACCAAGCACATCTCCATAAGAAAACCCTCCACATGCAATAACACCACTAAAATCATCTAGACCAAGTCGACCTGAAAAAAGGTCTGTCATGTGGACGTCATAAGCATCAAAGCCTGCACGATCAAATGCCGCAGCCATTTCCCGCTGGCTGTTAACACCTTGCTCACGGAGGATTGCAACTTTAGGACGGTTATCTGTCCGTGTGCTTTTATGATCAACAAGTTGAAAGGTTAGATCAGCATTAAGGCCCGGGTCTTTTTCATCTAACAATTCATCATAAGCCTCAGTAGCACAATCTGGATCATCCCTAAGGCTTTGCATTCTATAAGTAAGTTCTGACCACCAGCGGTGCAGACGTGTACGGGATGCCTTAAAGAGATTAAGACCTTCGTGCTCGATAACTATCTCGCCATGTCTATCCGGATTAGCCACAATAGTGCACTCACCCAGATCATATTCACTACAAACAGCCCGGACGGCAGGAAGATCGCCACATCTAACCTGCATAACCACACCAAGCTCTTCATTAAACAAGTACGCGAGCACATCTGAGATGTTTTTAGGAATCTGAATATTCAAGCCACTACGGCTAGCAAAGGCCATCTCCACAAGAGTTGCAAACAAACCACCATCAGATCGATCGTGATAAGCAAGCAGTAATTTCTTTTCTCGAAGCACTCTCTGTGCATCAAAAAATCTGGCCATTAAATCAGGATCATCTAGATCAGGTGGTTCCCCGCCAAACTGATTGAAACACTGAGCTAATACAGACCCACCAAGACGCTGTTTGCCCTTAGACAGATCAAACAGCATCAAAACAGTATCACCCTCAGATAGGTTTAATTGAGGTGTAAGCGTTTCTCGCACATCAAACACAGGTGCAAAAGCTGAGACAATAAGTGATACCGGCGCAGTAACCGCACGCTCTTCTCCATTAGAATGCCACGACGTCTGCATTGATAATGAATCCTTACCAACAGGAATCGCAATTCCTAATGCCGGACATATTTCCTCACCAATAGTTTTGACCATTTCAAATAATGCATAATCATCACTACCATGCCCGGCAGCGGCCATCCAATTTGCTGATAATCGGATATCTGAGAGCTTAGAAATGTCGGCAGACGCAATATTAGTTACTGCTTCACCAACGGCCAACCGTGCCGATGCAGCCCCCGCCATTATTGCTACTGGAGTACGCTCTCCCATAGACATAGCTTCACCTGTATATCCTGTATAGCTAGACGAAGTTACTGCCACATCACTTACCGGCACCTGCCATGGACCAACTAACTGATCCCGAGCAGATAAACCACCAACACTACGGTCACCTATATTAATGAGAAAAGACTTATCAGCTACTGCAGGAAAAGAAAGAACTCGCTGAATAGCATCATCAAGATTTATTTCATCATGATTCCATGGCTCTAGAGGCATCTCAATAGTTGTTGCTTCACGGACCATTTTTGGTGGATTACCAAACAAAACCTGCATAGGCATAGAAACAGGTTCATTTTTAAACTCAGCATCCAGCACTCGCAGTTCTGCTTGTTCGGTTAGTTCACCTATAACGGCATAGGGACAACGTTCCCTCTCACATATATAAGTAAATTTTTTCAGCTCTTCAGCGCCCACAGCTAACATGTAGCGCTCCTGAGACTCATTGCACCACAACTCCATTGGGCTCATCCCAAATTCATCATTAGGCACCTCACGTAATTCAATAATTGCCCCACGATGACTCTGGTCAACGATTTCCGGTACAGCATTAGAAAGCCCACCTGCACCAATATCATGGATTGATAAGATAGGGTTTTCATTCCCAAGACCACAGCATGTATCAATCACTTCCTGAGCGCGTCTTTGCATCTCTGGGTTGCCTCTTTGGACAGATGCAAAATCAAGCTCTTCCTCACTGCTACCGCTACCTTGTGAGGACGCAGCACCACCACCAAGGCCAATCAACATAGCCGGACCACCAAGCACTATAAGCTTTGCTCCAACTGGCGCCTCACACTTGTCTACGTGCTGCCCTCGTATATTTCCAAGTCCACCAGCGATCATGATGGGCTTATGATACCCACGCCACTCTCCATTCGTATCTAAGAGACACGTTCGAAAGTAACCAGCCAAATTGGGTCGACCAAATTCGTTATTAAACTGA
>DJLG01000070.1:15706-16581 GCA_002434915.1 Proteobacteria bacterium UBA6522 | reverse complement strand
GGCCTGGCTCATTAGAACCGGCTGATGGTCGGACGTATCGGCACCCACCGTGAGTCCTATAGGGAAAGAGACTCGAGCTCCGCTGGCAGATCAGCGCTTTCGACATCATTATCCGAAAGCCACTCATCCCGCCTCGCATTCCATCGATCCACATCCCATAACTCAAATTTGTTCCCTTGACCTATAAACATGGCCTGTTTTTCTAAGCTAGCAAAATCTCTGAGCTCCCTGGGCAGTAAAATTCGCCCGTGCCCGTCCATATCAAGTTCAGTGGCATAACCCACCATAAGACGCTGGAGCCTCCGAGCTTGCTTATTTAAGGCTGGCAAACGAATTAGTTTTCGTTCAATTTCTTCCCAGTCGGTCAGGGGATAAAGCAGCAGGCAATAGTCTCTATCTACTGTTGCGACTAAGGTCCCATCAGCACGGCTCGAGAGCCGTTCTCGATACCGACTTGGTATCGCCATACGTCCCTTTGAATCTAGGGTTACTTTGGAGGCTCCACGAAACATGCTTAGCCCATTTTTTCCCACTTTTTACCACTTCTAAACACTATAGGGAGCATAGCCGCACAGTGTCAACCCGAAAACACTAATATTTTTTTGTTTCCCAAGCAGTTAGGAACGAACCAGTAGTGCAGAATTGGATCTTTGCAAGCAGAAAATCAATAGCTTATAGAGTATGTCTCGATACGCCCTTAACCAACAAAAGAATTGGAAAAAGAATAAAAAAAGGAGTCGGCCTATAAGCCGGGTTCTGTCGAGAGCAGCCATTCATCTTGGACGCGCGTCACCGTTCGCCTCTAGCAACCTACCCAGGAACTCATGTGGGCACACTAAACGTTCCTCTATTCGGTCTTGCTCCGGGTGGGGTTT
>DJLG01000070.1:0-15382 GCA_002434915.1 Proteobacteria bacterium UBA6522 | reverse complement strand
CCCTGCCACAGATGTCGCCACCTGTGCGGTGCGCTCTTACCGCACCATTTCACCCTTACCGGTCTCTTAAGACCGGCGGTATATTTTCTGTGGCACTTTCCGTGGGCTTACGCCCCCCAGGAATTACCTGGCACCCTGCCCAATGGAGCCCGGACTTTCCTCCAGGGTTTCCCCCAGCGACTGCCCGGCCGACTCCTATCGACTAGATTACCAGAAGCATCACTCATAGCCAGGAGATAAACGAGTAACCGAGTAAACCCTGTTTCTTGAGGTACCCGTTATCTTTGCTGTTAGAGAAACCGCTGTCTTTGGTGTCATTTCCTTAACTAGTAGAGTAAAAATCCGAATAAGCTCATTATCTTCTGCGGAAATTACCCCTTCCTTACCGCTGATAAGCAATACAAACTCGCCTTTCAATGGAATTTCAGTGCCTACCCGCTCGCATAAATCACCCAAAGTACCCTCATAAACACTCTCATGAATTTTTGTTAGTTCTCGGCATATGAATACAACTCGATCGGCTTCAAAATGCGCTTTTAGCGCCTCGAGTGTATTGATTAAGCGATGCACAGATTCATACAAAACAATCGTTCGGGATTCGTTTGCAATCCTGGAGAGACGATCAGACTTCGGTCCAGATGCTCGAGGAAGAAATCCCTCAAAAATAAACCTATCTGTGGGTAAACCCGCTATAGATAACGCGGATATAACAGCACTAGGGCCAGGCACAGAAACTACAGAAATGCCTGAAGCACGAGCAGCTCTCACTAATACAATGCCTGGATCACTAAGCAAGGGGGATCCAGAATCACTAACCAGCGCAATAGAGCTACCTCTTATTAACTTATCTATAAGAACAGGAGTCTGCTCAATTTCATTATGATCATGGTAAGCGATCATCTTGCTTTTGATATTAAAGGTTGATAGCAATCCTTGGGTTCGCCGGGTATCCTCAGCTGCTATGAGGTCCACAGCGTTAAGTATTTTAGTAGCCCGAGCACTTATATCTTCCAGATTGCCAATTGGTGTCGCAACGACATAAAGTGTCCCGATGGAGTCTTTGCTCATGCGCTAATGCTGCCTGGAGAAAAGCTGAATGTACAAGACTTGCTGATCATGAAACCTTTTAAAATTACCATCTTGCTAACGATTCTAGCGGTTATGGTTGGCTGTGGATCCCAAGGACCAATATCGTCACTAAGCCCCGACGCTCTTGAAGAAAGGGCTCAGCAGCTAGTGCTTTCGGGTAATCTTGATCAGGCTGTTCAAATCTATACGCAACTGATCAATAGCTCTAATGATAGTGCTCGCAGTAGATTTCTTATTGATGGCTCCCGTGTGCTTATACAGCTTCAAAACTATACCTTAGCCAGTCGCTGGCTTAACCGTGCGCGCACTACCTCGAGCGTAAAACAGGAACAACAGGTATTTTTATTATTAGCTGAAATTGACATCTTGGTGGATAGTCCCACAGCAGCACTTGAAACGTTGAAAAATATCCCGCAGCCCTATACTGACGAAATCATAGCAGCAATCCAAATAGTACGAGGTAGCGCTTTTTTCAAAATGGGGCGAGTAGAAGAAGCTATATCCACCTTGGTTCAAAGAGAATTATCTTTAAAAGAAAACTCTCAGATTCTTGATAATCACAGAATTATCTGGGCAGGCTTGATGGAGCAAGAGCAAGAAGCGATGCTTTCGACTGCCGAGAATTCAATAATAGATGGCTGGCTAAAACTCCAGTCAATTGCATTAGCATCAAAGACTAACCCATTGGGTTTACGTACAAACTTGCTCGAGTGGCGAGAATCCCATCTTGATCATCCTGCAGCTCAAATTCTGATTCTAGATTTACTTATGGCATCCCAATCGATGCATAAAAATCTCGGGCAAATAGCTATTCTCTTGCCTTTTAGTGGCGCCCAACAAGCAATTGCTAGAGCCATTCGTGATGGCTTTATGGCGGCTCATTTTAACCATTCACTACTAGCTGCTGAAGAAAACAAAACAACTTTAAAGTTTTATGACACCAGCCTTATGGGGCCCGAAGAAGCTTACTTTAGAGCTCAGATTGATGGGGCTGATTTTATTGTAGGCCCTCTACTTAAACCTGAGTTACAAGAAATAATTAATAACACAGGTTTTGTGCCTACTCTTGCACTGAACTCGATTGAAAGCGAACAGCTAACCGCAAGCCATATCTATCAGTTTGCCCTAGCTCCTGAAGACGAAGCCCGTGAAGTTGCTCGACATGCGATATCAAATGGCTCTTTAAAAGCAGTTGCTATCATCCAAAACAGCGATTGGGGCCTACGTCTACTTAGTAGTTTTCGTGAGGAATTTGAAAGCCTAGGGGGAGAACTAATCCAGTTCAGAGGCTATGACCTAGACACCCAAGATTTCTCCAATTCGATTACCACACTGCTAAACATCAGTGGAAGCAATCAAAGACATCAGAGATTAGTTGCCAATCTGGCTCTTCCGCTAGGCTTTGAACCCAGAAGACGTCAGGATATTGACATGATTTTTGTTGCTGCAGATGCAAGTGCTGGCCGGTTGTTATTTCCACAATTACGGTTTCACTATGCTGGTAATATTCCTACATATGCAACATCAGCAATCCATGAAAGCGTTCTTAACGAACCAGATTTAAATGGAGTAGTCTTTCCTGACACCCCATGGGTTTTATTAGAAAGCAAAGAAAACTTAGAGCTGAAACAGTCCCTAGAAACATATTGGCCACAAAGAAGATCGCCACCCTGGGCACGGTTCTATGGGTTCGGGTTTGATGCGTACCGCCTGGTACCATTGTTATATGAAGAAAAAATAGAATTATCTTCAATAGATACTTTATCAGGCACTCTCAGTTTAGATCAGAACAGAAGAATAAGCAGAGGACTGCCATTGGCTCAGTTTCGCAATGGGAGGCCATTTTCTATAAATAGCCCAACCCCATAAAAAGACTGCATGCTATTTTTTTATATCCCTAGGTATCGGCCTATAGTACATAATGGGTATCAAATCACTTTAAGATAAAACGAATTTTTTCTATTATCAGGAAAAACACTACCTCACAATTTTTAATGAAGGACGTTCTTGTTTTTCAGTACTATCTAAGCTTTTGGTGTTCGAGGAATCCGTTTCATCAACAAATATCATTCCTTGTCCAGTCTCACGAGCGTAAATTCCAATAACAGACAAAGCAGGCACTTCTATTTTATGATTGGCGCCTTCAAATAGAGCTTCAAACCGAACCATATTATTGTCAAAAACCAGGTTCCGTGTTGCAGAATAGCTTACGTTAAGGACGATTTTACCATCGGTAATATGTTGCTTTGGTACCTGTAAGACTTCGTCTCGGGCATCGACAATAATGTGAGGTGTTAGGCGATTGTCTGTAATCCATTCATGCAGTGCACGAATCAGATAAGGGCGCTTAGGCAAATATTCTGGCACAGGCTACTGCCGCATCTCCAGTTCGGGTTCCGTGAGGCTAGCCTGAAAAGATGGCCGTGCAAATACTTCATCCATATATTGAAGAATTGGTTGTGCCTCCTCTGGCAATTCAATATCCAAAACCGGCAAACGCCAGAGAATTGGCGCAATAGAGCAGTCAACAAGAGAAAAATCATCACTCAAAAAGAACTTTTTAGCCGTAAATATTTCTGTGCTGGAGACAATGCTGTCCCTTAAAGCCTTACGGTTACGATTTATAGCCCTACGATCAGTGCTTGTGGCAATATCCTCAGCTAGTGAATACCAGTCCTTTTCTATGCGGTAAAGCCCCAAACGAAATTGAGCCCTAGTTACTGGATCAACCGGCATAAGCGGCGGATGAGGAAAGCGCTCGTCCAAATATTCAATAATTACGCGGGAATCATATAAAACAAGCTCTCTGTCAACTAGAGTTGGAACAGTGTTATATGGATTTAAATCAATCAAATCCTCGGTGAAAACCCCATCTACCACATCAACATAGTCGATATTTATGCCTTTTTCGGCAAGTACAAGTCGAGTACGATGACTCCACTTATCCACGGGATCTGAAAAAAGCGTCATTACCGACCGTCGATTAGCAATTACCACCATCAAAGTCCCCTTAACTTCCTTAAAAGGTGAAAAAGAATTAGCGTCCGCTGAGATCAGCACTCCCTAACTATATGAATGCTTCCAAACTGACTGAATTAGCATCTGTCAGTCCATGTCATAAGTAGGTCTTCACCAAGGTTGTGAACAGTCAAACTGTACGTCTTGGTTAGATGATTTCTCGGAGAGCTTAAGATTATACACATCGACTTTACTTCTTGCCCATAAAACATTGGTCTTACCACAGCTCCGCTAACCCTCCTGAACAATAAAGTCACCAGAAAACCCTTGTCCTCTTAGCTTAACCTGTCTTAATTGCAAGCATCTAAAATAGGACTAGCGTGGGTGATAAAATGAAAATTACTCATCAAAAGCGAGAAGCACTATCAAGTATTTCCCAAAAGTATTTTTTAGACTGATAAACGACGAATCTCTGCGCCTAGCTGCGCTAGCTTCTCTTCGATACATTCATAACCACGATCTACATGGTAAATACGATCTACAATAGTTGTACCTTCAGCTGCTAAACCTGCCAGTACAAGAGAGGCAGATGCCCTTAAATCTGTTGCCATAACTGTTGCTCCTGTCAGTTTGTCTGCTCCACAACTAACAGCAGTATTGCCCTCTATAGATATATCCGCACCTAATCGCTGTAACTCCGGCACATGCTGAAATCTATTTTCAAAAATTTTTTCTGTTATTTTTGCTTTACCGCAAGCTATTGAATTAAGAGCACAAAACTGCGCCTGCATATCCGTTGGAAAATCTGGATAAGGTGCGGTTATTACATCTACGGCCTGAGGGCGCTGTCCCCGCATATCTAATTCTACCCAGTTGTTTCCAGATTCTATATGAGCACCAGCCTGGCAAAGTTTTCTTAAAACTACCTTAAGATGCTCTGGCCTGGTTTGGTTTATCCTAACCCGACCACCTGTAATAGCACCTGCTACAAGATACGTACCGCTTTCAATTCGATCAGGAAGAACAAAATGATTCGCCCCTTGGAGCGATTCAACACCTTGAATCCTTATTTTTTCAGTTCCGGCCCCTTCAATTACAGCACCCATCTTACAAAGCACCTCGGATAGATCTTCAATCTCTGGTTCCCGAGCTGCGTTCTCTATAATCGATTCTCCTTTTGCGAGCACTGCAGCCATCATCAGATTCTCAGTACCTGTAACCGTGACGGTATCAAGTATGAGGCGAGCACCATGCAGTTTTTCAGCGCGAGCTCGAATATATCCATTATCAATATCGACTCTTGCTCCCATAGAACGAAGCCCGGCAACATGAATGTTTACAGGACGAGCGCCAATGGCGCAGCCTCCTGGCAAAGAAACATCAGCTCTACCATATCGACTCAAAAGAGGGCCTAGAACTAGCACTGAAGCACGCATAGTTTTCATAAGATCATATGGTGCCTCAAAACGAGATATTCCAGAGGGGTCAACTTCTAGTTGAACGCCATCATGAAAAGTGATTTCAGCGCCAATCCAACGGAGCAGCTTAACTGTTGTCGTTATATCGTTTAGATGAGGGATGTTCTCTAAAATAACCGGCCCATCTGCTAGCAAACTAGACATTAAAATGGGTAAGGCAGCATTTTTTGCGCCGGATATGCGCACCTGACCAGACAATGTTGGCCCACCTATTATCTCGAGCTTATCCATCAGACTTATTAGTTCAACTACCCAATGCCTTCAGCTCCTCAGGGGTAAATGTTTTCAATGCTAGCGCATGAATATCCGTTCCAACCAGTCCATCAAGAGTCTGGTATACAAGCTGGTGACGGCGCACACTACGTTCACCATTAAAAACAGATGACACAATTAGAGCCTCATAATGTCCTTGCCCATCAGTCCGAACCTCAACCTGAGACTCTGGTAGGCCTTTCTGAATTAACTTTTCTATTTCTTTTGGATCCATCCCTAAAAATTCCTGTTACATTCAAAATAAGTAGTCTACCTTATGAGCTTTAACTCCTAAAAAATATACTGAAGGCGCCTGGCTGTTAGAATTACTAATTATGATTAAAGATTCTAATGAACGTGATGCTCTATCCATTGCTCAGCAAGTGCTCGAAATCGAATCTGATGCCGTTAGAGGACTCATTCCAAGGCTAGGAGATGATTTTCTAAAAACGTGCCAAATATGCATTGAATGCCAAGAAAAACAGGCACGAATAGCAGTAATTGGATTGGGCAAATCAGGGCATGTGGGTAATAAAATTGCCGCTACACTAGCCAGCACTGGGTCACCATCTTTTTTCGTACATGCAGCTGAGGCACGCCATGGTGACATGGGGATGATAACTGGAAAAGATGTGATTCTAGCAATTTCAAACTCCGGTGAAACGGAAGAAATCACCTCACTGCTTCCACGCATCAAAAGACTTGGGCTGTCATTGATCACGATGACGGGTAACCACAACTCGACCCTTGCAAAAGCCGCAACTATAAATCTTGATATTAGTGTTACAGAAGAAGCCTGTCCGCTCAATCTTGCTCCAACAGCTAGTACTACTGCAGCTTTAGCAATGGGGGATGCCCTAGCAGTTGTCCTTTTAGCTAAACGCAACTTTAAAGAAGAAGATTTCGCTAATTTTCACCCTGGTGGAACGTTAGGTAAACGTCTACTTATTCGAGTCAAAGATATTATGCACACTGATGATGAGCTTCCGATTGTGGGGCACGAAACTCCAATAAGTGATGGGCTTCTAGAAATGTCGCAAAAAAGTCTTGGTATCACAGCAATAGTGGATAATGATGCTAATCTATTAGGAGTGTTCACTGATGGAGACCTTCGTCGAACCCTAGATCAACGCACTGACATACATAGCACTCCAATAAGCAAGGTAATGACAATAGGCGGAAAAACTATTAAACAAAATCAATTAGCTATGGAAGCAGTACACTTGATGGAGGAAAATGGTATTACGGCCTTACTGGTGATTGATTCAAAAAATAAGCTAGTTGGCGCCCTCAATATCCATGATCTATTTCGAGCTGGCATCATGTAATGAAAAATAAGATTGCAGTACATGCAAAACACATTGAGCTTTTAGCGCTAGACGTTGATGGGGTGCTGACTGATGGCAGCCTCTACTATGGTCTAGACGGTGAAACCATAAAAAAATTCCATGTGCATGATGGAGCTGGCATAAAAGCAGTCTTAGAGAACGGAATAAAGGTTGTAGTTATTTCCTCACGCGAAACGCAAATTGTCTCTAATAGAATGAATGAATTAGGGGTTCTAGATGTTTTACAAGGCATTACAGATAAGTTAAGCACTCTAAATGATTTTATTGAAAAGATTGGTATTGAATTAAATGCTGTTGCATATATGGGTGATGACATTGCAGACTTGTCTATTATGCAAAACGTTGGTCTCGCAATTACTGTGAAAGATGGACAAGAAGTAGTGAAGCAAAATGCTCATTACTGCACTATGGCAAAGGGCGGCCATGGCGCTGTTCGAGAAGTTTGCAATCTATTGTTAATGGGCCGTTAGAGATCATCTGCAAAGTGGATATTAATCAGAAAAATCCAGTAGGTATTGTAGTGCTAATATCAATTGCACTTCTTACTTGGTTATGGAGCCGACAAAACCCAATCTCCGAGCCAAATGAGATACAAAATATTCCAGATCTTATTGGCTACTATCTGAGAGATGCAGAAATCACTGGCACAGATAGTGAAGGTAATCCACTATATTGGATTAAGGCCGCTAGTGCTGAGGAACAACCTGACAATAATTATCTGATTTTAAAAAATGTAACCGCCCAATATAATCCTTCAAATAATGTTCCATGGGTCTTAAAAGCATCAAATGGCGAGGTATCAAATAGTATTTCTTACCTTAGTTTTAGCGGTGACGTTCAGCTAACGACAGAAAACAATGAAGGCATTGGTCCAACAACAATTCAAACTATAGAATTACGCTTGGAACCAGAAAATTTTATTGCTGAAACAACTGCTCCTGTTAGCGTCCTTATTGGTAGTCATCGCTTAGAAGCAGTCGGCTTTCGAGCAGATTTAAAAACTAACCAGTTATCGCTAAAATCTAATGTATATGGTCAATTTCGTCCATAAATTAAGGAAAGGGCTATTGCTCTTTAGCATCCCGACCTTGGCAATAGCCCAGCAAGGAGAGGAGCCCCTACCAATTTCTTTGGATGCCGACTCATCATCTTTTGATAGAGATTCAAATTTGGTCTTCTTTTCTGGCTTAAGTATTGCTCAAGGGGATCTTAAAATTGAAGCTAATGAGGCTGAAGCCACAGGTCTAGACTTTGAAATGAGCGAGTGGATTTTTAGTGGAAATGTTCGAATATCGATTGATTCAACTATCATCAGAGCATCAACCGCTGAGGTATCTTTTCAAACACATGAACTAAGTACAGTTAATCTACTTGGAGACCCTGCAGTATTTGAAGATTTTAGTGCGGCTCGAGCTATCGACATACGTGGTGGGGCATCAATTCTAGAATACGACAACCAAGCCCGCACTTTACGGATGACTGATGGCGCCTGGTTAAGCGAAGGTTCAAACGAGTTTCGTGGATGTGATCTTATTTATGATATAGATGAAGAAAAAATTACCTCGGGATCTTCTGAATGTGGGGAACCTGTAGTTATTACTATCTTACCCCCTCCGACTGATTAAGCTGATGCGGCTTTCTCATGAATAAGCTTGAAGTGCTCGGCGTTAGTAAACGTTATCGATCACGCGAAGCAGTAAAAAACCTTTCTATCTCAATAAAAAGCGGCGAAGTAGCTGGCTTACTTGGTCCTAACGGTGCTGGAAAAACTACGGCTTTCTACATGATTGTCGGATTACTTGGCTGTGATCAAGGGAAAATCATTCTAAATGGGAACGAAATTACCCGTCTGCCAATGCACAAGAGAGCTCGGGAAGGCCTCGGCTATCTACCACAGGAGGCTTCTATTTTCCGTAAGCTTACCGTTGCCGACAATATACGAGCTATTCTTGAAACTCGATCAGACTTAAACCATGCAACTAGAGAAAGTCTTATGGAAAATCTTATAGAAGAACTCCATATTGGACATGTTCGAGATAGTTTGGGTATATCACTTTCAGGGGGAGAACGCCGGCGTGTTGAAATAGCACGAGCGCTTGCTACTGAACCTAAATTTATTCTTCTAGATGAACCTTTTGCTGGTGTTGACCCTATATCAGTACTAGACATACAACAGATAATTCGCCATCTAGCCAAAAAGAAGATAGGAGTGCTAATTACTGATCACAATGTGAGAGAGACTCTTGGCATCTGTGGACATGCATACATTCTTAATGATGGCGCCTTAATTGCATCAGGAACTCCAAAGCAAGTTTTATCCAATCAAAGCGTGCGTGATGTTTATCTTGGAGAAAGTTTCTCCCTATAGCTGGAATGTTGAAACCCTCGCTACAACTTAAGCTTTCTCAGCAACAGAAAATGTCGCCGCAGATGCAGCAAAATATTGGCCTGCTTCTACTTCCAGCTCTGGATATACAGGAACTGATCCAATCATCTCTTCAAGAAAACATCATGCTTGAACTAGATGAACTTCAATTGAACCAAGTTACTGATGGAGAAGGTTTTTCAAACGTATCAGAAGAATCTGTAGCAGCAAATACTGATAACCTCATGGATTTAGACCAAACAAACATTGTTTCGGATACGGAATGGGGTGACAGGCAGGTAACAAGCGAATCAGATGTGCCGACTAACTTTGAATGCTCACATAATACTGATGATATCTCTAGCTACTCAGGGAAAACACTGGCAGACCATCTTCTGTGGCAACTTGAAATTGAAAGTCTAAATACAAAAAAAATGATTATTGGTCGAGTAGTTATAGATGCGATTGATGAAAATGGTTATCTTCAAGACAGTATCGAAGACATCTTGAAAACACTTTCTCCAGAAATACAAAGCAATACTAGAGAAATAGAAGCAATAATCACTCATATTCAAAAATTTGATCCGGTAGGTGTTGCTGCTCGTACTTTAAGTGAATGTATATTGTTACAACTTAATGAATTAAATCATTCTGTACCAAAGTTAAAGCTTGCTAAAACTATTGCACATAAGTTGGACTCAGTGTCTACGCCAGCAGAACTAAATAAAACGTTAAAACAAACCTTAAAAGTAACTAATGAAGATCTTGAGATTGCATGGCTTCTTATACAAAGCTGCAACCGACAACCTGGAGCATCCATAAATGCATTAGAACCTGACTATGTGATTCCCGATATATATGTAAAAAAAAGCGAGGAAAACTGGCTTATTGAATTAAATACCTCAGCTGTCCCTCGACTAAAAATCAATCAAAAATATGCGCACTCATTAGAAAACCATAGCGAGTTTACTGAAGTAAAAAAAATGTTTGAAGAAGCAAAATGGCTAATTCGCGGGCTAGAACAAAGAGAACAGACGATAAAAAAAGTTGCTCAGGCAATCGTAAAAAAACAAAAAGATTTTTTAGATTATGGAGAAGAGTATATGCATCCAATGATTCTACATGATGTAGCAGATGAGATTGGCATGCATGAATCAACAGTTTCTCGAATAACTAGCAATAAATATATGCATACGCCTAGAGGAATATTCGAGTTACG
Source organism: Proteobacteria bacterium UBA6522 (assembly GCA_002434915.1). GTDB lineage: Bacteria > Pseudomonadota > Gammaproteobacteria > Steroidobacterales > Rariloculaceae > UBA6522. The sequence continues at coordinate 4,672 of DJLG01000070.1, read as the reverse complement.
ATACTTTTTCTCGAGCTATATAAATAGCGAAGAAGGCCTAGAGTCTTCAATATCGATAAAGGCAAAAATCCGCATGCTTATTGCGAAAGAAAATCCGGCTAAACCTCTAAGTGACAATAAAATTGCTGCTACTCTATCTGATAGCGGAATAACAGTTGCCAGACGAACCGTAGCAAAATATCGGGAGGCCATGAAAATTCTACCATCAAGCAAAAGAAAATCTCATGGGGCATCTTAGTATTAGGAATTAATCAAATAAAAAAGCACGAAGATCTTGTTCAGCTTTCATTGCATCACGATAACCCATTTCAATTAATTCACGAGTAAAACCAGATTCAAAAAGCAAGTAACTAGCTAGACGCATATCGCTTTTTTTACCTGTACCAAGTCCTTGCAACAATAAACGTAAGGCTTTGGGGAGCGCCTGAATATGACGTGCTGCTACTTTTCTTAAATCCTCTTTCGGCAAAACAAGCAACGTGCTTAGGTGACGAAACTGAGCTTCAGTATTCGTTTCATTCTGGCCCAAACTTTCCAGCATGCGATTAATACGATTAAGTTGTTCAAGATCCGTCGAAAGTCCATCCATAAATAGAGTATCAAGCATATAACCGGCAAGATGACCAAGACTAGGAGAATCTGCAGGATTAACTATATCTGGTTCTGGATCTAGATTTTCATCTCGAATGCCAATTACCAGCATACGATCGGCACCGAGGCGAATTGCAGAACTCAAAGGCGTACTGTGCCGCATGGCGCCGTCGCCAAAATACTCTCCCTCAATCATAACTGGTGGGAAAACAAAGGGAACCGCAGAACTTGCCATAAGATGTTCCACGCCAAGCTTTGAAGGTTTTCCAGTACGCCTGACACGATCCCAAGCCGTCAGAGAATCGGCTCCTTCAAAAAAAGTTACTGATCGTGATGAACTATAGGCAGACGCCGTAATAGCTAGTGCATTTATATGCCCATTTTCTATGGATTGCCCTATGTCATCAAAATTAATCTTACGTATAAGAAGTTCTCGCAGAGGTTGATTATCTAAGAGAGACTGTGGATTCCTAAATCCTAAACCACCTAAAAAGAAAGCAGCTAGCCAGTGAGCACTGGATTTCATCATCGTCCAGGTATCTGCACGATAAACTTGCTGAGTTTTAAAGTTAGACCATACATGCTCCATCTCTAAAACAGCAGAATGAAAGCTTGAGGCTTGGCTAGCAAGAACAGTAGCGTTAATCGCGCCCGCTGAAGTGCCAGAAATAATTGAAAAAGGGTTTGGTGATTGCTTCGGCAAGAATGAAGCAATCGCTTTAAGTGCGCCCACCTGATAAGCACCTCTCGCACCTGCCCCAGGAAGTATGAGTGCCTTCTGACTGTCTCTAGTCACGCTCCAGCATCTACCGCTTTGCCAGAGCCTACTTCTAAGATACGTAATGTATTTGTGCCGCCCGAAACACCAGCCATTTCACCTAATGTAAAAAGCACTAGGTCTCCAGCACAAAGAACACCCGCTTCCTCTAATGCTTGTATAGCGCTCTGATAGATTTTCCCAGATTCAGCACGAACAATATCAAAGGATGCAGGATAGACACCTCGATAAATAGCAACTCTTCGGCGCGTCGCCTCATGCCTAGTAAAGGCATATATTGGTATGTCGCTTCGAGCTCGAGACATCCACTGAGTTGTCGATCCAGACTCTGTAAACGCAATTATTGCGCTCACCTGTAAGTGATTTGCGGTATACATTGCCGCTAGGGCTATAGCCTCATCAATATAGGAAAAGTCATCTTCTAGGCGATTATTTCTAGGTCTACGAAATGTCTCATGCCTCTCTGCTCCTATACATAATTCGCTCATTGTTTCCACTGCCTGTGCTGGAAAGTTACCGATAGCAGTCTCTGCGGAAAGCATAACCGCATCTGTTCCGTCCATTACGGCATTAGCCACATCTGAAACTTCTGCTCGAGTGGGAGAAGAGCTTGTGATCATTGATTCAAGCATCTGAGTTGCTGTAATAGATACTTTATTTCGAATTCGCGTACGTCGAATTAGCGATTTTTGTAACCCGGTCATTGCTGCGTAACCTACCTCTACGGCTAGATCACCTCGAGCCACCATTATTACATCACTCGCATCTATGATTTCATTGATATTATCGACGGCCTCTGCCCGTTCTATCTTTGCAACAATATGCCCCTGACCACCTGCCTCACGTAACAACTGTCTTGCTTCGATAATGTCTGCAGCATTTCTAGCAAAAGAAACCGAAACAAAATCCATATCAAAATTAGCTGCTTCTATAATGTCCTTTTTATCTTTATCTGTAAGAGCCGGGGCAGATAGCCCACCTCCTTTTTTATTAAGCCCTTTATGATCAGTTAACAGCCCACCTTCTACTACTTTGCAAATGATCCGGCTGCTTTTAATCTCAGAAACCTCTAACACTATTTGTCCGTCATCAAGTAATAATGTATCCCCAGGAATAACGTCGTTTATGAGATTACTGTAGGCGACCCCAACGCTAGTCTCATCACCATCGCTTGAACCTAACTTAGTATCAAGCATAAACACCTGTCCTTGCTCTAAATTCACAGACCCCTGCTTAAAGGACTCAATCCTAATCTTTGGTCCCTGTAGATCTCCCATAATGCCAATGTGATGGCCTAGCTTTGATGAAAGCGCTCGAATCTGTTCTACGCTAGATTTTTGTTTTTCAGGAGCTGCATGAGAAAAGTTAAACCGCAGCACATCTGCACCAGCATTAATTAGTTCTTCGATAACTTTAGGGTCATCAGATGCTGGGCCTAAGGTCGCAACAATCTTGGTTCGTCGACGGAAACTCAAAATATCTTTTCCCATGAAAAAGCTCCTAACGGCTCACTAGTTACTATACCTCAACATCATTAAATGACTGTGAAGACCATCATTTTTGTCTATTACGTTCCTCAAGAATAGTAACCGAAGGAAGTTGCTTGCCCTCTAGAAACTCCAAAAATGCTCCACCACCAGTTGAGATATACGATATCTGCTCAGACAGACCATATTGATCTATAGCAGCCAAGGTATCTCCTCCTCCAGCAATGGAATAGGCAGAACTTTCAGCAACAGCATGCGCTAGTAACTCAGTTCCAGCAGAAAATTCTGGGTGCTCAAATATGCCGACGGGACCATTCCATAGAATTGTTCTGGCATGTCTAAGCCGTTCACAATAAAGTTGGATTGTTTTAGGTCCAATATCGAGAATCATGTCTTCACCTGAAACCTCAGAAACTTTCTTTAGCTCTCCCTTAACCTCAGCCTCCAAATTTTCTGCTACAACAACATCTATCGGTAGAGGAATGCTAACGTTACCAAAACGGCCTTCTAGAAGATGACTAGCAAACTCAAGCATATCGGGCTCATGCAAAGACCGCGCAACTTCAACATCACTTGCTGCTAAAAGAGTATTGGCTATTCCTCCTCCAAGGATTAACTCATCAACCTTACCTGCTAGAGACTGTAAAACTTTGAGTTTAGTCGAAACTTTAGACCCACCAACAATAGCTATCATAGGTTTATCTGGGGATTCTAAGGCTCTATCCAAAGCCTCTAGCTCTGCCACTAAAAGTGGTCCAGCACACGCCATCGGAGCATACTGAGCTACTCCATGCGTACTAGCATGGGCCCGGTGTGCTGTACCAAATGCATCCATTACAAAGACATCACATAAGCTCGCAATCCGCTTCGCCAGCGCATGATCATTAGCTTTTTCACCCAGTTCAAAACGTACGTTCTCAAATAAAAGGGGGTTGCTACTCTTGTCATTCGCCCCTTTAAGCCATGACTGGTCTAGCTCAACACTACAGTTAAGCAATTCAGACAAACGCTTAGCAATCGGTGCGAGTGAAAACTCATTTGAAAAAACTCCCTCCTCTGGTCTACCGAGGTGAGACATCAACATGACCTGAGCGCCTTGGTTAATAGCAAACTGTATTGTCGGCAAAGCAGCCCTTATTCGCCTATCGCTAGTAATACTTCCATTTTGAATAGGGGTATTCAGATCTTCGCGAATTAAAACCCTCTTCCCCTTAAGCGGAATATCCGTCATACATTTGACGGAAAGGGTCATTAATAGTCTCCGCTATTTTGCATTTGCAAGCGCTAATGACAAATCGAGCATACGATTAGAGTAACCCCACTCATTGTCATACCAAGCACAAACTTTTGCCAAATTTCCCGAAACCTTAGTAAGTCCAGCATCAAGCGTCGAAGATACAGGGTCATGGTTAAAATCTATTGATACTAGGGGTTCATCAGTACAAGCAAGCACTCCATTTAGCTCATTTTGACTTGCCAACAGAACTGCTTCATTAAGTTCTTCAGCGGAAGTAGCTCGCCCGGCAGTGAAGGTAAGATCAACAATCGATACGTTAATAGTGGGCACTCTCATAGCAAAACCATCAATACGACCGTTAAGCTCTGGCAAAACCAGGCCGACGGCTGATGCTGCACCTGTCTTTGTAGGAATCATTGACTGCGTAGCAGAACGAGCCCGCCTCAGATCCGAATGATAAACATCCATTAAGACTTGGTCATTGGTATAGGCATGAATCGTAGTCATCAGTCCTTGCTCTATACCTACGGCTTCATGGAGCACCTTTGCCAGAGGAGCAAGACAATTCGTTGTGCATGA